>JBCBOC010000597.1:0-3233 GCA_039821475.1 Cyanobacteria bacterium J06632_22
AACTGTCCTAAGCGCTTGGCCCAACACGGTGCGCTGGGTTAACCCTGGAAGAAAATACGCCTATTGGGCCATTTTCTTAGAAGCAAAGTGGCGGGCGCTATATTGCAGTCATCTCGTCGCGTTGTTAGGGACATGTTAGGGACAGTGCATGGTGCTGAAGTCTTTGATACTGGAGCCAGCCGATGCAGTCACATGGGTGTATCAACCCTTCGACTGGCCTATTATTGCTCAGCCGCATTGAGGTCCGACACCAGTTTAGGCGGCCCTAAATCGCTCAAATCATACCCGTCGGGATAGCTGCGCTGGGGTTCATCACTGTAAAAGTTAGGCGCATGCCGAGGCGGTAAATAACGCAACAGTCGACCGCGCTGGCGCAACAGCCTAGCTAAGCTGCGGCGTCGCCAGGGTTCAGGGAAGGGAAAACCGAAGGCGTTCAGCATGCGGTCATCCATGAGCGCATACACCCAAGGCCGCAGCGCTGGCCGCAGGGGGCCAGGAAACCAGCTCAAGAACAGCGCTAGGGTAGACTCACCAACACGCTGGCTGGCCTCACTGTAGTGAAAGTGAGCCTGTTCATAGGCCAAGTTATAGGCCTCAAAGCCAGCATCTCGCAAAGGAATCGAGTGGATCCCCATCTGTTGCCCTACCGATCGCCAAAATTGAAATAGCGCTTCTCGCTCTAAGGGACTCAACGTCCGCCATCCAAAGCGGTCTATCCATCTGAGCGGCTCATAAATAAAGGTAGAGAGCACATAGAGATAATCGTCATTGTTAATCGGGAAATGACCATGAATACGGTTCATCCGCTGGATAACCGCCTGCCCCTGGGGGCTGTCATGTCCCCACTTCAGTATCAGCGAAACCATCAACCCTGTATCGTCGTAGCGCTTCTGCGGTCGGCGGTGAAATTCAGCCGTCCGGTCCAGCAACGCAGCAATGCTAGGCACGCAGAAGGTGCGAAACAGGGCGATTTCCAGGGCCCGGGTAATATCCCAAGGAAACTCGTAACCGGCCAAGAAACGACATATTTTGCTATTATCGCGGACCGGATCAAGCTGCTGAATCGTCTGGTATCGCTCAAATCGCGACATACCCCCTCCTGTTTTAACCTCAGTCACACTCAGACCTGACATTTTCCCAAATCTTTTTAGCCAAATCTTGCTAATAGAAAGCTGAGACCTGCATATTGCGTTCTTCGAATGGTGAGGGACAGTTCCTGGCGTTGCCAGCCGTTATCCTAGACGCCTACAAATCCGTCGCCTGCGTCTACCCACCCTTCGAACACAATGGAAATAAACAGTATCGCCGCCTTGTTCTGACAGCTCTGAGGGTAGCTAACGTCAAGTGGTGGGTTCTCTTAGCAGAAACAATCCCAAACAACAACCCCAATGGCAACCTAACCCACCGTATGAATTTTGAGAAAGTTGGTGGAATGGGCAACGTTAAAGGGAATCCCCCCAACAACACAATTTTATCCCCTTGGGCAACAAAGCCTCGCGCCAGCAGCGTTGTCTCCACCTGCTGCAACAGCGTATCAATAGCACCACTGAGCGGTTCGATCAACACTGGGCGAACACCCCAGACCAGGTTTAACCGGTGGTAAGTTTGTGAATTGGGCGTCAGGGCAATAACAGGCACAGTAGGTCGCTCAGCCGCCGCCAATCGAGCCGACTGGCCGGTTTCTGTCAACGTCACAATGCAGCGCAGGTCCAGAATCCGATCAACCGCATTTAACGCCTCGCTAATGGCATGAGGATCGTCAATCTCAGCCGGTGGATAATTGACGAATGCCGTCTCAGGTTCGATATCAGCGGCAATTTTCGCCAGCATTCTGACCGCCTCCAGAGGATAGTTTCCCACCGCCGATTCCCCCGACAGCATCACAGCATCAGTACCGTCAATAATGGCATTGGCCGCATCACTGACCTCCGCTCGGGTGGGCCTAGGGTTGCGGATCATGCTATCCAGCATCTGTGTGGCCGTAATCACCGGAATGCCTCGTTGGTTACAGGCACGGATAATCTTCTTTTGCAGGAGAGGCACTTTTTCAGGGCTCATCTCGACGCCTAAATCACCCCGCGCCACCATCACCGCATCGCATTCATCCAAAATTGCCGTCAAGTTCTCAATCGCCTGGGGTTTTTCTAACTTAGCCAAAACAGGGATACTAGCCTGTTGATCGACCAAGCGACGTTTCAGTTCACGGACGTCTTCAGCCTGACGAACAAAACTTAAAGAGACCATGTCTACGCCCTGTGCTACTCCAAATTCTAGATCTTGAATATCTTTGTCAGTCATGGAGGGCAAGCGCAGATTCAATGACGGAAAATTAACGCCTTTGTTACTCTTCAGTACTCCCCCTGTAACCACGCGACAGCAGACGGCATCGCCGTCCACCGCCTCGACCACTAACTCCAACAAACCATCGTCAAGCAGTACCTGGGTCCCGGGTCGGGCCTCTTCGGCAACATAGGGATAGTCAATGCCAACGGTGCCAGGCTGTTGCTGATAAGCGTTTAAAGGCAGGAGGGTCAGCGTCTCCCCCAAGACCAGCGTCAGGGGTTCACGCAGTTCACCCACACGAATTTTGGGACCTTGCAGGTCCTGAAGCAGGGTCAGGGGGCGGTCGAGTTCGACCGATAGCGCTCTCAACTGTTGAATTCGAGCCGCATGATCCACATAGCTACCGTGGGAAAAATTGAGGCGGGCCACACTCATGCCCCCTAGGATCATCTGGCGTAACGTATCGGTATCACTGCTGGCAGGACCGACCGTCGCAACAATCTTGGTCCGATGTTTCAGCGGCATTGTTAAAGAAAGAATGCTTAAAGAGAATAGTGCAAGATCACAAGCGGTTATGGCGGGTATGCCAGACCAAGATTAAGCCCAGGTTATTGCTGTAGCTACACGTGAAGTTGTATAGACAGACCCTCGTGCAGAGTTTGCTTTTTCAGAATAATTAAAGGTTTGACATCAGTTCGGTTAATAAAATGACAACTGTGCCTGTCAGCGCTAAACCAAATGTTGATTCCAATGGTTTTATCCAGGACAGTACTTTCACTCCATCTGCGCCCCATCGGCCACACGCCTCGGATAGCCATGACATCCTGACATAAGCACAGTTAAGCAAACATCGCTAGGTCTTAGGCTCTGGACCAGTGCAGCAACCTCTATCGGACGGCTCCCCCTGCACGTGACGGCCATCCACTCAAGCTTCAGGAGAGCAAATCAAT
>JBCBOC010000101.1:0-8761 GCA_039821475.1 Cyanobacteria bacterium J06632_22
CCACACTGATGCCAAACCAGTTTGGATCAGCAATGGCTAACTCAGGGATATAGTCCGCAATCTGCCCCTCCACTAAGGGCAGATACTTTTCGTGGAGTTCATTGAGATAACCTCTAAAGGGGGAGGTGATCGCTTGAATCGAATTGGCCAGAGATTGAAAGTGACGATTTTCAGCCATGGTGCAGCCTGTATAAGCCTTTTAGTCGGCAGGAACCCTTAACCGAGATCTAAAATTTGCTGAGCAATTTTTCGAAATTCCTGAGTCACTGAATGCATATCCTGAGTGAGGCAAAATATACCGTTACTGGCAAGCTGCGCAACATCTTCAGAGAGGGGAAACAGACCGGCAACCGGCAACTGGTAAGTCTCTTCGATTTTTTGACGGAGCGCATCAGGGTTCATCCGACTCAACACCTTATTCACCACCAGTAATGTCCGGCGCACTTTTAACTGTTTTGCAACATCAACAGTCACCGACGTGCCTTGATAATCTTGTTTATCGGGCCGCAAAATTAAGATCAGCACGCTGGATAAAGCGATTGACAGAAAAGTCTCCTTTGATAGACCTGGGTGAGTATCAATGAAGAGATAGTCTAATTCTTTTTCTTTGACGAATTGTCGAAAACCATCATTCAACACCCCAATATCGTATCCTTCGTCAAGGATGCGAGCAATTTCGTCGACTTTTATACTAGAAGGGACCAGAAAAACTTTGCCCTCATTATGCATGCCCAGATTGTTTGTGACATCGTAGGTTGCATCAAGGATGCTAGCCTGCCCCCACAGGTAATTATTAAGTGTGATGGGCGTCTGCTCAGGATTGAGATCGAATAGATTATGAATTCCAGGTGACGGGATATCTGTGTCCACCACGCCAACACGATAGCCCTGGAGTGCTATCGTCGCCGCCAAATTAGCCGTGAAGTTTGATTTTCCGGTGCCGCCCCGATAGGAGTGAATAGAAATTACTTTAGGCATACTTATGATTACGTATCGCAGCTAAGGGTATGATGTCGCGCTGCAGCATGCGATTGGGCTATCGTCAGGGCGCGCTCTCAAATCTCCCTCGATAGGGGGTAAAAAATGGTATAAAAAAACACTATTTAAGATTACTTTTCTTTTTAGAATCCCTAAGCTTGCGTAATCGCCTGTCTTTAAACGCGTTCTAGGCATTTGAAACCCGTATTGCCTTCGCCTGCGGTGTTAAGCCTTGGCCCTGTCCAGAACTGGCGTTTTTCCGGTGGGGAGATCTACAGTTATCAAATTAGACGTGTTCTAAGGGACGTGCTTTGGCACTTTTTTTACACCTTAAAGCCTGATTCTGGAGTCCTGATGCGCTCTCGGGGGATTGGCCGCCCCTCCAAAGGCAATCGCTTGCAGAGGCCAAGCCCCCAGATCCTACCCCACTAATACAGCGCTTACCGTTTTCCTCAGCTTAGTAATTCGACATTTTTTAGTCGAATGTCTCTACTAACCCTACGACGGCGAGACAAATCTTGTTCGAGGGATTAATCATCCGACCACTTCAATTCTTCTACTTGTACCTGCAAAGACTGAAAGTAGTCAGTTTGAGTGATTTGTTCAACTTGCTTAGCGCGCTTCGAATGATCAATCTCAATCCGCAGTTCTTCTAATTCTCGCTGCAGATTCGATTCTCGCTGCTTTCGGTCAGTCACATCGTGAACGATCCCTTCGTAATACAGCAATTGACCATCAGAACTCCTGATGGCGCGAGCATTTTCAGACAGCCAGCGAACAGTGCCATCTCGATGTCGAATTTGATATTCAAAGCCTTCCACATTTCCTTGGACTTCAATTAATTCCCGGAAACGCTCTCGACAGGTTCCGTCTATGTAAACTTGGCAGCTTATTTCAGTAATTTCGGCCAGCATGGCGTCCGCAGATTCAAACCCATGAATCTTAGCCATCGCAGGGTTAATGTTGATATACCGACCATTGGGCGTGGATTGGTAGATCCCCTCCAAAGCATTCAGAAAAATACTTCGATATTTCTCCTCAGCCAGTCGAAGATCCTCTTCAGCCTGTTTACGGGCAGTCACATCATAGAGGGCCATTAACACCGCGGCATCGCCTTTGAAGGTGAAGTGCCTCAAAGAGAGTAGCCCCCAAAATGGCTGACCATTCGCCCTTAAACACCGCAGTTCATTTTGAAATTCTTTGACCCCAGAAAGGTGTTCCATAACAGCCGAGTAGTCCTCAGGCCGCTGATAGAGGGCCGACACCGATCGCTGACACAGCGCTTCGGGCGACAAACCCAGAATATCGCTGGCGGCTAAATTCCCATAAACGATTTGCCCCGTCCCCAAGGAGGCAATTAATATGCCAACAGGCGTGGCTTCTGCAATCAGACGAAATTGCTCCTCAACCGCTTGCTTTGCCGCCTTTGCTTGACCGTGGAGATCGGACGCAACAGCATCAGAATGCTCCATAGTGTTTTCGAGCAGGACTTCTAAGTCTGTTTTTTCCTGGAGGATGCCCGCATTTTCTTGGGTTAGACGTCGGTTCTCCCGCTTCAGCAGCATATTCTCCACCACAAGCGCGGCATGGGCAAATCCCTTTTGCTCGGTAAGCTGTTCCTCAACAGCCTCTAGCGCATTTTCCTCAACGGCTTCCATAGACTGCAGTTGCTGGAGACAGGCAAGGGCAACATCCAACGCTGTGCATTGGTTGCGCTGACAATAGCTGTCCAATTCTGATAGTGCGAGTTCTGACAAAGGGGAGGTCAGGCGCTGACGAACCATTGGTTTTATCCGAATACCGAAACGAATAACTGATAAATAGCAATAGGTAGGGCATTAACTGTAAATGGCCAACGTATTACGCTTAAATAGTTACGAAAAATAGTCACAAAAACTGAATCGCCGTTTGAACAGTCGTGACAACACGAGAGACCAACACGATACCTGAAGCTAACGTTGCTCAGGCTCATTGAACCTAAGCTGCCCTGACATCGACTCAAGCTTAGTGCCGTGTGAACGAGCCTGAAACCGAGTGGGCTTGAAACCTAGCAGGTTTGATTTATTGATCTCTGACTCGACTGCGCCGCAATAGAAACAAGCATACTCTATCAATCCGCCAATGTTTACTTAGATGAACTTCGGCAGATGAGCTTTGGCATCGCCACTAGCAATCGCTACTACTAGCAATCGCTACTACTAGCAATCGCCACTATCATTCTACAGAAGAATAATGGTATAGATGCGGAGTCTGCCGTTGTGAAAAATTACACATCCCCCTAACCTCCACCTGCTCCAAAATGATGACCCGATGTTTTTCCGCCACGGATTGTGCTGGCCATCAGATGATTCAGCGCCTGAAGCAAAGTCCCTGGGGACTGATTGCGCTAATGGGCGGATGGGTCTCAGGAGGTGATGCCTGGGCGCAGGCGCAGCTGGCTCAAACCGTTTTCCCTGACAACGCCCCCATAGAAGAGTCAACGCCGCTGCCGCCGTTACCGCCGGATGATGCCCTCATTGATCTGCCAGCACCCGAGCTTGATTTACCCGCAGTTCCACTGGAGGACGCTCCAGAGACTATCTTTGTCAGCGAGTTTGAAATTATAGGCAGTACGGTCTTTAGTCCGGCAGAGCTGGATGAGCTGACAGCCCCTTACCGGCAACGTGAGCTGTCTGTGGCGGAGCTGTTTCAGGTGCGGTCAGCCATCACCGAGCGCTATGTTGAGGCAGGCTATCTCAATTCGGGGGCCTTCATTCCCCCCCAAACCCTGACCGATGGCATCGTTCAAATTCAGGTGATTGAAGGCCGGTTAGCCGATATACAGGTGTCGATTGAAGGACGCCTGCAGGCGGACTATGTGCGTCATCGTTTGGCCCGAGCAGGCACGGCTCCACTGAACTCAGAGCGCCTGATTGAGGGACTCCGCCTGCTGCAGCTCGATCCGCTGATCGAGACCATTTCGGCGGAACTAACGGCCGGCACTGAGCCGGGAACCAGCATTCTCCAGGTGGAAGTGATCGTTGCCGATACGTTTGCCGTAGACCTGATAACCAACAACAACCGTTCCCCCAGTGTGGGGAGCTGGCGGCGAGGGGTTGCCGTGACTGAGTCCAGCCTATTTGGCCTCGGGGATCGCATCCAACTGGAGTATCTGAACACCGAGGGCAGTAATGAGGCCAATCTGGACTACACCTTGCCAGTAAATGCTCGCAATGGCACAGTGCAGTTGACTGGCGGTCTGTCCGACAGCTCGGTGATTGAAGATCCCTTTAACTTTTTAGACATCCAATCAGAAGCCCAGGATTTTGCACTGCGGTACCGTCAGCCGCTGGTGCAAACCCCCAACCAAGAATTTGCCCTAGGGTTGAGCTTTTCTCATAGCCGGGCCAAGACCGAATTTCTGCAGGCCCTGATTGGCCAAGCCGTTGGTTTTCCCTCGCCGGGTGCTGATACGGAGGGGCGAACACGCGTTTCGGCAGTTCGCTTTTCCCAAGAGTGGACGCGCCAGGAGGCACGGCAGGTGTTCTCTCTGTTCTCTGAGTTCAGTCTCGGGGTGGGTCTGTTGGACGCCACCGTTAATGCCACCGGCCCTGACAGCCGCTTCTTGCTTTGGCGGGGGCAGGGGCAGTGGGTGCGACTTTTGGCACCCGACACCCTGCTGTTACTCAGGAGTGACCTACAACTGACAGGCGATGACCTGCTTCCCCTAGAGCAGTTTGGTCTCGGCGGGCAACAGACCGTTCGTGGCTATCGGCAGGATCTGCTACTGACAGACAGTGGGCTAGGGTTCGGGGCAGAGGTGCGTCTGCCGATTTACCGAGCACCTGAGATTGACGGTCTGTTGCAAGTCACGCCCTTTGTAGACTTGGGCACAGGCTGGAATAATAGCGCGGCGAATCCGGATCCCAATGTACTGGCCTCCATTGGGGTTGGTTTTCTTTGGCAGCAGGGGAATCAGCTTTCCGCCCGCTTAGATTGGGGGATTCCGCTGGTGGGGGTCGACAAGCGGACGAACTCGCTACAGGAAAATGGCATCTATTTTTCTATCAACTACACGCCGTTTTGAGCAAGACATCATTTGAACGGAACATCAAGCGAGCCCTGCTCTGTATAAATCTTACTTATATTACGGTGCGTGTAAGGGCTATTTACAGCAGCTAAGCCGCATGTGAGGATACAATACAGCATCCGTATAAAGACGTATTTTGATACAGACATTCTGCGTGCATTGCATGAAATTATGTTTTCAAGGTGCGTTTAGTTCATTTCTGTTGGCTTCGCGTTTGTTCGAGTAGCAGTGGCAATAGCTTTAGTTGATTAAAGCTTCGATTGATTTACGCTAATGAGTCGCGGCATTTCTCATTGGCTGGCCCGTGTTTACGTCTGTGTGCTGACGCACGTTGTCCATAAGCGTCACGTTGTCCGTGAGCGTCACGTTACAGTTGGGGCGCCTTGGGTTGTGATTGACAGCTGGTGATTAGGTCTTCCCCAATTAGGTTTTCATTTTGAGCGTGTTTGGACTGTGGTCCGACAGCATGCTGCTCGTCACAGACTGATTGCTGGTCGCAGGATTTAAGCCGTGCTGTGGTTGTTTACCTGGCAGGTGGCTAGCGGCAAGTCAGTCTTTGTTTTGCTATTTTACGGCGAAGGTAATGGTCAATTTGTGGCACGTCCTGAACACTCCAGGTCGGTTTCTGCGGCGGTTCACTGTTCTGTTGCGACGCAAACAGTGGCGCCAGTTGATGGGAGGACTGCTACTTTTTCTGACCACCTTTTTCACGACCCTCTGTTGGGCGGGGCTGTCTGCGGATGGCTTTGCCCAGGTTTCAATACCACCCAGTAATACTGCGGCATCAGCCTCCTCGACAGATCGTTTGACCCAGCAGGGACAGCAGCTGTACGAGGCGGGAGACCTGGAGCAAGCTGTAACGGTTCTGCAACAGGCGATTACTGAGTACAGTAGCCGGGGAGATGCGCGGAATGCCGCGTTGGCCTGGCGTAATTTGGCGTTGGTGTACCAACAGCTTGGCCAGTGGTCAGCGGCTACTGAGGCGATTGAGGCAAGTTTGGCGCAGCTCTCCAGCTTGTCTACGCCGGAACAGTTGCCGGTGCTGGCCCGTACGCTGGATATGCAAGGGCATCTGCATTTGGCTCAAGGGCAACCAGATGCAGCTCTAAAGGTTTGGACATCGGCGGCCGAAATTTACACGCAGCTGGGCGACGAGGGGCGGCACCTGCGTAATCAGCTGAGCCAAGCCCAGGCTTTACAGGCGATGGGGCTGTATCGTCGTGCGATCGCAACCCTCACCGATATCAACCAGCGCCTCGTATCCACACCGGATTCGGCCACTAGGGCCATGGGACTCCAGCTCCTGGGCGAGGCGCTACAGGTGGCGGGCGATTTGCAGCAGGCGGAGACAACCCTAACGACTAGCCTGGCCATGGCCGAACGTTTGGGGCTGGCAGAAACGGCCAGTACGGTGCAAATTTCCCTGGGTAAGACGGCCCAGGCCAATGGCAATGTTGACGCAGCGCTGCAATACTATCGCCGAGCTCAGGCGCAGACGTCGGTGCCCCTGACCCAGGCGCAGGCACAGCTCAACGAACTGAGCCTCCTGATTGACGCCCAACGGTGGACAACCGCTGAGGGGTTAGCGGATCGGCTGCTGTCCACCATTCCACAGCTGCCGCTGAGCCAGGCCAGCCTCTATGCCCAAATTAACTTAGCGGAAAGCCGTCTCAAGCTGGCACTACGTCAGTCTGACTCCACCGGTACCCCCTTACCCCAAACTTTTAACGGTGGGCAGCGTCCAGCGGCAACCGCCTACACGCGCGATAATCTCGACTTGGTGGATGTCTTTGTGGGACGAACGGCCCCCGATTTGTTGGGTCCTGGGGCAACAGGTCCTAACCGCACCGCTGTTGCTGCAGAGACCTACACTCGAGACAATCTCAACTTGGTGGAGACCTTTTTAGGGGGACGAGAGCCAGCAACGGCTACGGCCCCTGCCTCCCGCCCTGCTGAGACAGTCGCAGGATCCACCTATACGCGAGACAATTTAGACTTGGTGGATCGTTTCCTGGGCCCGACCCCAGAAAATCTCCCGGAAACCGGTTTGGGACTGCCCGCCTCGATTCCCACCAGAGCCCCAGTGCGGGCCGTGTCCAATGACGCGCTGGGTGTGGTTGCGACCCTCCTGCGAGAGACTCAACAGGCTGCACAGGTGCTGGGCGATCCGCGGTCAGAGTCTTACGCCTTAGGCAGTTTGGGTCATGTGTACGAGCAGGCACAACAGTGGTCCGATGCCGCGGCCCTGACCCAACGGGCCCTGCTGATTTCCCAGGGCATTAACGCCCCTGAGATTTCCTACCGCTGGCAGTGGCAGCTGGGACGCATCCTCAAGGCCGACAGCCGCACCGATAAGTCCGAGGCCATCGCCGCCTACAGCGAATCGGTGAAAACTCTCCAGTCCCTGCGGGCGGACCTGGTGGCTATTAATCCCGAAATTCAGGTGGCTTTCCAAGAGAGTGTTGAGCCCATTCATCGAGAGTTGGTCAGTCTGTTGCTGGCGAGCAATGCCCCCTCTGCAGCACAGCTAGAGCAGGCTCGAAACGCGATCGAGTCCTTGCAGTTGGCCGAATTGGACAACTTCTTTCGTGAGGCCTGTGTGGCCGCAAATCCGGTCTTGATCGATCAGGTGGATCGCCAGGCGGCAGTGTTTTACCCCATCATCCTGCCCGACCGTTTGGAAATGATTGTGCGCCTGCCGGGACAGCCGTTACAGCACTTCAGTACGCCCGTGGCCCAGGCGCAGCTCGAAACAACGGTGGAGCAGCTCCGTCAATCGATTGTGCAAAGAGGCAGTCAGCGGTATTTGCCGTTGGCACGTCAGCTTTACGACTGGATGATTCGTCCGATCGCTGCGGAGTTAGCCCGTAGCGAGGTACAAACGCTGGTGTTTGTGTCCGATGGCGTGTTGCGCAACATCCCCATTGCCGTACTTCATGACGGACAACAGTTTTTAATTGAGCAATACGGGTTTGCGCTGACCCCAGGGTTACAACTGCTAGAGCCCAACCCCATTACTCGGCAAAACTTGAGCGTGCTCACAGCGGGGCTAACCGAGGCCCGTCAGGGGTTTCCCGCCTTGCCGGAGGTGGGCTCTGAGCTTAACCAAATTCAAAGCAGCCTGCCCACCCCTAAAAATCTGCTCAACCAGGCGTTTACCAAAGAGACGTTTGCCGAGGCGATCCGCAGCAACAATGCTCCGATTGTGCATTTGGCCACCCATGGGCAGTTTAGCTCCAACTTTGAAGACACCTTTGTGCTGACCTGGGACGATCGGCTCAGTGTTCACCAGTTGCGATCGCTATTGGAAACCACCGGGCTCAATCAGGCCAGCTCCGACATTGTCGAACTGCTGGTGTTGAGTGCCTGTGAAACGGCCATTGGCGATCGGCAGGCGGCCCTGGGGCTGGCCGGAACGGCGGTGCAGTCGGGGGCGCGGAGCACCCTGGGGTCCCTGTGGCAGGTGAGTGATGAGGCCACCTCGCTGTTGATTAGTCAGTTTTATCAGGAGCTGGCTTCCGGGGAGGTCACGAAGGCCGAAGCGTTACGACGGGCTCAGCAGTCCATTCTGGCGATGCCCCGATTCCGGGAGCATCCATTTTATTGGGCGCCCTACATTTTGGTTGGGAACTGGCTGTAGGCACGACGGAACCGGATTTGGCCCCGTAAAAGTGGCCCCGTAAAAGTGGCCCCGTAAAAGTGGCCCCGTAAAGG
>JBCBOC010000725.1:0-2479 GCA_039821475.1 Cyanobacteria bacterium J06632_22
AACAATTCGTCATAACAGAGGCACACCAAGGCGAATCTCCCCCTTAAACAACGCCAGCCGTATCCTTTAGGAATTGCTTGTAGCCCAAAATATTGTTGTCATGGTCTACCTTAGACCTGGACGTGTCGGTATGGGCACAATCGCGCTGATGTTGATGAGTATAAAGGTATGGACAGACTGAAGCAGTGGGGATGGATAGGGCTGGTCAGTGTTACAGCTTCTATGGGCGTTATTTTGCCCGCCTATGCCGAAAATCCTGACCACATGCGGCAGTTGGTGCGTACGGGGGACTGTCCGGGCTGTGATCTGAGCGATACGGTGCTGAGCGAGTTAAATCTCCAGGGCGCAGACCTGCAGGGCGCAAACCTGAGCGGTACGAGGTTGCGGAATGTGCAGCTCAACCAGGCCAATCTCCGGGAGGCTAACCTCAGCGGGGCCCGTTTCCTGGGCACGAGCCTCCAGGGCGCTAATCTTCAAGGGGCCAGTCTGGAGGCGGCTAGTAGTTTCTTTTTCTGTGGTGTTTTTGCAGAAGGTAGCGATCGGGATGTTCGCGACTGTGTAATGACCTCGCTCTTTCGGCAGTTGGGGCCGCAGCTTTGTGATGACAGCTATGGTTTAGACCCGTCTCTGGATGACGTTACGAGTCTGTGTACAGAGGATCTAGAGAGTCTCTTTCTGGCTAGCGTCAGCGTATTTTACGGCGGCGGAAATCTCCCGGGAGTCAATCTTACTGGAGCAGACCTCACCGGCGCCGACCTGACGGGGGCAGACCTCACCGGCGTCGATCTGCGCTATGCCAGCCTGGAGGGTGCGATCGCAACCGACACCAATTTTAGCTATGCTCTGCTGTTCAATGCGACCACTGCCGCTGTGCAAAATGCTGACCTCAGTACCGCCTGGCAGACGCCGGTTGCGGTGGGACAATGGCTTAACCAAGCCTTTGCCGCCATCGACGCGGACGCGGTTCGGGCAGAGGGTTTAACCAATGCGGGGGCGCTGGGACGAGCGCAGCAAGCCCATTATTTAGAGTTTTCTGTATTTTCGACCAACCTCGAGGCCCTGGGCACGGGGATTGAACCCGAAACCGAGCACTACCGCTACGGTGTGATTAGCGTCGATCCAGACCTGCTGACGGTTCAGTACGCCCTGAGCAAAGTCGACGACCTTAAGAGCTACGTCACCGTCGTGTTCTTCGAATCAGCGGGTATGGACGATGCCTTTAGCGTCAACGTTTTGTGCGAATCCCCTGAGGCGGGACGTCTACAGCTTGCCGATATTCCGACCCCGGACGCGAGCAATCGGGGATGCCCAGCGGGGTGGACGGTTCTATAGCGACGGCGCTAACCCGACGTTGAGTTTGCAACCGATAGCGTTATAAAACTCCAGTTCTGGACGTACCCCAATGGGACGTGGCCAGTTAAACAGGCGCACTGCTGGCACCACCCATCAGGTAGAGCAGCGCCATGCGCGTAGCGACGCCGTTGGTCACTTGCTGAGGGACTAGGCTGAGGGCAGCATCGTCCATGAGGTCGGAAGTGATTTCAACGCCGCGGTTCGTGGGGCCAGGGTGGAGCAGTTTGACGTCGTCGGCACAAGCTTGGATGCGATCGCGGGTAAGGCCAAAGGTCTGGTGGTATTCTCGCAAGCTAGGTAGCAAATGTTCTTCCATGCGCTCTTGCTGTAGCCGTAGGGCCATCACAAAATCAGCGTTTTCCAGGGCTGGGGCCAGCGACCAATGGACAAATACTCGGCGTTCAAGCGTGCTGTCTGCGGTTTTGAGCGGTGTCTGAAACGCTTCTAGAAACGTTTTGGGTAAGAGCGTTGGCGGTGCTGCTAAATGGACCTCAGCGCCACAGGCCGTCAAACTCCACAGGTTGGATCGCGCAACGCGAGAGTGCAGAATATCGCCCACAATGGCAATTTTCTTACCCTTTAGATCTGCGACCGTCGGGGCATCATTATTCAAGCTGGTGCAGAAGGTAAAGAGATCCAGCAGCGCCTGGGATGGATGGGCATGCTGCCCGTCTCCTGCATTCAGGACACCTACCCCCGATTCCAACCGGTCCATTTCCCGCGCAATGGTCCCTGGGACGCCCGCTTGACGATGGCGAATCACCATCAGATCGGTTCCCATGGCCAGGTAGGTTTTGGCGGTGTCAAGAATGGTTTCGCCCTTGGTTAGCGACGAGGACCCCGGCGAAAAATTTAGCGTATCCGCTGAGAGCCGTTTTGCCGCGAGTTCAAAGCTGCTGCGCGTTCGCGTCGAGGGTTCAAAAAACATGTTGGTTACCACTCGTCCCTGTAGCGTAGGCACTTTCTTCGTGCGACGAGACAGGACCTCCCTAAAGCTGACGGTGGTTTGCAGAACTGTTTCGTATTCTTCTGGGGTGAACGATTCGAGCGTAATAATGTGACGACGGGTCCAGGTATTGGCAATAGAACGGCCTCAAAAACACTCAGTATAAGTTTGCCACTGTGC
>JBCBOC010000810.1:0-1818 GCA_039821475.1 Cyanobacteria bacterium J06632_22
CCGCCGTCGTGCACAAACCCCAATCAAGGGCCTTTGTGACGACGGCTATATAGTCTTCGCCATTGACGTTAGGACACCCAGTGCGGCTATCCCGCTGGGCACACAACGAAATGGCGTCGCAGCCTGGTCCTAACGGATCTGGCGACTGCTATCGCTTTTCCTTAGGGAAACTCTAATTCTGGACGGGGCAGAGATTTCGCAGGGTTGCACTTCCATTCCTAAGTTTGAGCTGGGACACTGCCATTCACCCGGGTGTTCAAAGATTGGTGACAGGACCTTGCTGTTATAGGCTTATTTCGATATTTTTAGAAATATAGTTTATAGCTTTAGGTGATACATCATGGCAGCCCTCAAAACTCACGTTTCCCTAGCCGTCAACGATCTGAGTCAGTCCGTCGCGTTTTACCAAGCAATGTTTGGTGTCCAGCCGGTCAAGCACAAGGCTGACTATGCCAAGTTTGACATTGACGCACCGGGGTTAAACTTGGCCCTCAATCAGCGTCAGGCGCCTGTGCCTTATTCTATTTCTGGGACTGATCGACACCTCTCCCATCTGGGCATTCAAGTGGAGAGTACAGCCGAGGTTCAGGGTGCGATCGCACGCTTTAAGACGGCTGGGCTCGCTACCTTCGAAGAGGCTGATACCGATTGCTGCTACGCCCTGCAAGATAAAGTCTGGGTGACCGATCCTGACGGTAATCGTTGGGAGATTTTTGTGGTGAAGGTGGCCGACACGGACTCCGCGGTGACTGCGACGCCTGTGGGGTGCTGCGGTTAGTTGTTCCCACGCTGGCGAGCCATTAAACATCTTGCATCAGGCTTTCTATACAATGTTTTGTTCTCTCATCTGCTGGGAAGAGAGATTCAATCCTCAGTTCTTGTAGCGTAATATCGTAGGGTGTGCCCAAGGTGGTAATAGTGGTGAAAAAGTTAAAGCTATAGTCCTCTGTTGCAAAATTAACGGTCAACAACGGTGGATGCAGCCGTTCAGAATCTCTCTGCCAACAATCAGCGACATCTGGATAGTTCATCAGCTGATCAAATAGGGTTTGGGTGATCGACTGTTCCCCAGCGGCCAATGCCTCGCGGTGGATCCGATGAATCAGCTGTGTTGCAACATCGGTCCAGTTACGAATAACAGGCCGCAGCCCATTGGGGTGTAGCGTTGCTTTCATTAAATTGAGGCGTCCCTGGTCATCGACGCACTCGGAGAGGGCTTCCACGGGCATCAGCAGGGCAAACACCTGTTGGGCGGCACGGTTACTCTCAATCTGGTTCCAGTATTGGTCCATGACAATGGCTGGATAGGGCTCTTGCTGGCGCAGCATAAAGTCAATGGCCTGGCGAACGGGCGCAAGTTCAGGGGTCTCTAGAGACTGTTCCGTAAAGATGGGGGCAAATCCCGCTGCGGTGAGCAGCTGATTTTGCGATCGCAGCGGCACATCGAGCATTTTGCCAAGGCGCAGTACCATATCGCGGCTGGGCTGGGACCGGCCCGATTCCAAGAAACTAATATGGCGCTGCGATACATCGCTGGTCATCGATAGCGTCAGCTGGCTGACGCCCCGCTGCTGCCGCCAGTAGCGCAGCAGATCGCCAAAGGGCGTCGAGGCTGTAGTGGCCATATTTGACGACCTCTCAGGTAATTGCTGCTATTCTCTCTAGTTTCCATACTGGGGGCAAGTTGTTTTCCCAGATGCTGGCCATGAAAAGTCAGCCGACCGTTCAACCCCACAATGCTCAGTTCAATGATTTTGAGAAGACGCCTTTAGAGAAAAGCCATAGCGCTCGCCACTTTGCGTCTAAGAAAATGGCCCA
>JBCBOC010000705.1:0-2588 GCA_039821475.1 Cyanobacteria bacterium J06632_22
AGCGTAAAAACTTCAGTCTCGAACAGGCGACGGGCAACTTTGAGAAAGTCGGTATCTTGGCTGGCGGGCCGTAGCTGCTTGACCACACATTCGGGGTTACCCGCCCGCTGGGTGTCGATTGCCACAAAGGTTTGACCAAAACCGCCCGCGCCCAGCACCCGAATTAACTTGTAGCGTTGGTTAAGGACCTGGCCGAGCATGGCAATTGGTAGGGGTGGCCGTTCTTTGGTAAGGGTTTGGCCCTATGTTACCCAGTCTGGCACAGGCGACAGACCCCTGAGACAAAAGACCGAGATCAGCGATCGGGAAGAGGTCGTCATTCACACCAAAGTTGGGCCGGGTTGCGAGTCCTGGAGTGCTCTATGCTGAAGAGATATCGCAGTCGAAGGGTTGCTAGCCCCATTCGACCGCGTCGAGGGGCTCCAGAATAAAGGCCTTCAGTGCCAGGAACTGTCCCTAGCAACTCGATGAACAGCCTTACTCGGAGGCTCACGCAACGTGACCCGTGGGATAAGGCGGGCAGCTTGTGCTGCTGTATGACTCTTGTTTTCGCATATCTATGTCCTCACGTATTCAGGGAACCACCCAGCTGTTAGGGGTGATTGGCCATCCGGTTAAGCATTCTTTTTCCCCGGCGATGCACAATGCGGCGCTGGCGCATTTGGGGCTCGATTTTGTGTATTTGCCCTTTGCGATCGCACCGCCAGATCTCTCGACGGCGGTGAGGGGCTTTAGCGCGATCGGGGTTCGAGGTTTCAACATCACCATTCCCCACAAGCAGACGATTTTGCCGCTGCTCACAGACGTCACGGATGCGGCTCGGGCCATTGGCGCTGTTAATACCGTTTGGTGCACTGAGCAGGGCTGGAGCGGGACCAACACCGACGTCACCGGCTTTCTGTCTCCGATTAAAGGTCAAGACTGGACTGGGCAGACCGCCATTGTGCTCGGTAACGGCGGTGCCGCCCGAGCCGTGGTCGCTGCCTGCGCCGAGCTAGGCATGGCCCAAATTCAGGTATTTGGCCGCAGTGCCGAAAAGTTGAACGCCTTTGTCGACAGTTGGCAGGGGGCAAATTTTGCGAATCGGATTAGCGTGCGTCCCTGGTCGGCGCTCGAACAGGCACTGCCCCAAGCCGGTTTAGTGGTGAACTCAACCCCGCTGGGCATGGCCCCGCAGACTGAGGCCAGCCCCTTGAGTCCAGAACAAATTGCGATCCTGCCAGACCATGCTGTTGCCTACGATCTGATCTATACCCCACGACCCACGCAGTTTCTGAAGCTGGCAGCCGAGCGGGGGCTAATGGCTATTGATGGACTTGAAATGTTGGTTCAGCAAGGGGCTGCGGCACTAGAGATTTGGATACAGCAACCCGCTCCGGTGGCAGTGATGCGAGCGGCATTACTAGAGCAGTGTAAGCTGAAAGAAAGTTTATAGGGCGTCGGAGAACAGCACATGGCCTTTCGGGCAGCGATAGTAGGATTCTTGGTTGGGATCATGGGGGTGATGATGGTTGTTGTGGCACCTCCAGCCCATGCGCTGACGCCGATTGACCTCGAAAACCTCAGCTATGCAGAGTGCCCTGCAGAGTATGGCGGCATGGTGACAGCGGGCAGCATGCGTGAAGCAACCTGCTATCTCATTACCGGCACCGCAGTGAACAAGTCGGGTAAACCCGTTTTGAATGCAGATATTTTTGGTCGTATCTACGATGCCAACAACAATCCGGTGATGCAAAACCGCACTCGCCTGGGCGCCATCGATTATGTTCCCCCCGGCGAGAGCGATTTCGAACTGCGGGTATCGGTCGCAGCCAATCAGCCAGCACCGCTAAAGCTGAAACAGTTCAAAGCCTCTGGATTTGCAGGCAAAGTTAGGCGCTAAGTTGATAGCCTGCAAGACGGCTTCCCTGTATTTGACCTACATATAGGTTCTACATGTAGTAATAGCCACCCGATGCTGCAGCAATGGAGTAAGCAGCCACTTCAACGCCACGTGTGACAAATTGCAGCAGCAGAATTGCCAGAATTGCGGAAAAATCGATGCCGCCCATAGGGGGAATCAAAGAGCGGAAGAGATTTAAGTAGGGATCCGTTAGCTGGCCCAGAGCTGACAGGAGTGGGTTGCTCCAGTCTAAATTGGGAAACCAGCTCAGCAGAATTCGTACAATCAGCAGCACGAAGTACAGGTTTAGAAAGGTAACCAGTCCACCGGCAAAAGCGGGAAGGATTGCAGACATGAATCGTTCTATTTCCGTGTGTTTGCTAAAAACCGAATGCCTCAAGTGTAACCGATGGGCTACAGGCAGGTGGTAAAGGTAGGTGGTGATAGCCGAATCTACACATTGGTTTTAGGCGTTTTGCTTTAAACCCTGGTGATAGACGAGCCGTCGTCCAACAGCGTTGCTCTCGCTCAACGGCGGCCAGCGTCAACCCCCTATCTTTCTGGGGAAACGCGCGGTCTAGAGGACCGTTGAGAAGGTTGCCAGGCCCTAGTGCAGCGTCAAAGCTTAGTTTTAGGGTAGACAGAAGCGAGCTTACACCTGGCATCATCGACTTTCATCTGCCACTCTACGCCGCGCTGAGTGTTG
>JBCBOC010000808.1:0-1868 GCA_039821475.1 Cyanobacteria bacterium J06632_22
ATCAAGATCCGTCCCGCGTAGGATGACGTTTTTTGTCGATTGATATAGTTAAATACAAAATTCGTAATCCATTGATTTAACTCTACCATCGATTTTTTGCTCTCGCATAAGTTTCTTTAAGGTCTTTCTAATAACCGATGAAAGCTACGCTTATGGTTGATGGCGTTTAGTAACGGATCTGGCGGCTATGTATGTATTTATTGCCACTTTGCTTAGGACAATCCTGGCGCTCAAGTGCCCAGTATTGGAGCCAAGTGGCGCCGCTGTTGCACACAAACCTCAAAAAAGGCCCTCTATAGCAACGTGCTAGTGTTGGCCGCTGTGCTGGAGTCATCGAAGGTTACCGTTCTTAGTAACCCTGTCGTGCTAGCTCCCTCTAGTGTTAGCGGCTGCCACCATTAAGAAGCCCCGCAGCAACGGTTGCGAGGGAACTGGGCTGCGAGGGAAATGGGCAACGGGCGTTGCGAGACGGGCGTTGCGAGACGGGCCTGAGCGTGTCAGACTGCTGCCGTTAGCGGGGCCGTCATCGAGAGGAGTTGGCGGTAGACGACGGCCCAGTGGGTTCTTTCGATGGTCGGCGACAAATGCTGATATACCGTAGCCTGGGCATTTCGTCCTAGTATCTGGCGCAGTTCTGATGATGCGGCCAAGGTTGAGATCGCGTCTTTTATCGCCTGGCTAGAACCCGGCGGCACCAGCAACCCATTTTCACGATCCTTCAAAATTTCTCCAATGGCGTCAACCTTGCTACCGATAATCGCTCGTCCGGACAGCATTGCCGCTAGCAGGGCATTAGAACAGCCCTCATGGCGTGAGGGAATCGCATAGACGTCCATGTACTGTAGATATGCCAAAGCTTCGTCCCTAGGCAACACGCCGGTAACGACGGTATGGGCGGCCATGCCGCTAGCTGCGATCGCAGTTTCCCAATAGGCCCGTTCGGGTTCAGCAAAGTCACCCACTAACAACAGCGTTAGAGCCATTTTAGGGAGTAACTCAGTGCAGGCCTCCAGCAAATACTCTAAACCCTCTTTGGACTGGAAATGGCCCATGGCACCGACGACAAACCCCTGTAGTCGGTGGGCCGGGGGCGGTAGAGCTGCAAAGTTTACAGGCTGAATGGATGGGAGGAAGGTACTGGATCGATAGGCGAGACTGGGCACCATAATTTGCGCCCGTTTTTGCAAGTCGCGGCTGACAAAGGTAACCCAGTCTGAGCTATCCAGGGTCCAGATAATCTGGCTAAACTGTTGAGGACTGAACACCTGCGGGTACCAATCACTGCAGCTTACGCTGTTGATGACAGGAATATTCTCTTCTTTGGCAAGTAGCGTGGTTAAAAACCCCGTCTCGTTGATGCAAACAGCATGGAACAGGTCAAACTGGTACTGCGCATGCAGCTGCCTCAGCTGAAAATAAATGTCACTATAAATTTCACTATGGTTGTCTGTAACGTCATCCTTCTGGCCCCAGTTCGTAGGCGCCAAATGGTGTATGACAATGCCCTCCTGTTCTGTTGTCTTACGACTGAGGCAGTGAGAGTTTTCAATTGGGTGTAGCCTAGTGCGGCACACCGCAACGTGAACTTCGTAGTTGACGGTATGCAGTAGCCGGGCAATGCGAGCCGCCGATGTGCTTAATCCACTCATCTGCAGTGGAAATTCACGGGTGGTGATGCAAACTTTAAAGGATGTCATATTGCATTCATTGCGAGACGCTTGCACGCTGAGCATGGCCCAGAACCCATAGCGCCCGACATTTTACGGAGGAGATTTCTGGCGCTTATAGCGCTTGCCACTTTGCTGAGGACAGTTCCGGCTGTGAAACCCTGGGTATGGTCGCCCAGTGGCCCGCAACCGCGCACAAAC
>JBCBOC010000308.1:0-5399 GCA_039821475.1 Cyanobacteria bacterium J06632_22
CACGAGCAAGCCGCCCCCCAGCGTTGCCAGACCGACTCGGTCGACGTCGCTCGGGCGTACCAAAGGTAATTAGCCCTGGGCGAGACAGCACTATACAGCAGCAGCCCAGCCTCTGCCCATGTGGTCTCTATGGGTGATGGTGGGAGCCTGTGCCGCGGGCTGTATAGTGCTGTCTCGCCCAGGGCTAATTACCTTTGGTACGCCCGAGCGACGTCGACCGAGTCGGTCTGGCAACGCTGGGGGGCGGCTTGCTCGTGCCACCCAACCCAGCCAGGTGTCTCAGCATAAGGCTGCTGCACAGGAGCGTAATGCTCGCCCGCAGGCACAACACCCAGCGCTCAAGCCGCATTATCCCCAAGGGCAGGTGATGGCGGTGTCAAACCCTGGTGTCATTCAGCAGGTCACGCCGACACGGGCCCAGCAGTCTGCGGCCAGTAAGCTGGTTTCCTTTGATGTCAGTCCCGCCCAACCCGATGTCTCTGTCATTCCTGCCCACGAGGACCACGCGTTAGATTGGCAAGAGGGCAGTTTGGCGCACAAGCTTGATGTTCGTCAAAATCGCTCCTTGAAATCCTTTCTCTAGTGGCCTGTCAATGGGCATGACGTCGTGGAATCGTGAGGGCGTGAACTAGCGTGGTCTCGATGCTGGCATGGCATGGGCAAATCCCTTGACTGGGTTGCCGGTGATTTATCACGAGGATTACGTGACTCCGCTACCGCCGGGGCACCGTTTTCCAATGCCTAAGTTTAAGCTGCTGAAGGAGCTGCTGCTGCAGGACGGTGTGATCACACCGCAGCAAATTTATCCGCCAGGGACACCACCCCTTGACTGGCTATCGCTGGTGCATACGCCGGAGTATGTGCAGGCTTACTGCCAAGGCACCCTAGATGCTAAGGCTCAGCGTCGGATTGGTTTGCCCTGGAGCGCAGCCTTAGTGAAGCGGACCTGTACGGCAGTGGGCGGCACCATATTAACTGCCAAGCTGGCCCTACAGCACGGCATTGCCTGTAATACGGCAGGGGGGACCCACCATGCGTTTCCCGATTATGGCTCAGGCTTTTGCATCTTTAATGACCTCGCGGTAACGGCTCGGGTGCTGAAGCAGCAGCGCCTGGTGGAAAAGTTGCTCATTGTTGATCTGGACGTTCACCAGGGTGATGGCTCTGCCTGGATTTTTCGCCATGATCCCAATGTATTTACCTTTTCTATGCACTGTGCGGTTAACTTTCCCAGGCAAAAGCAGGTCAGCGATGTTGACGTGCCCTTGGCAGCAGGGCTCGAAGATGCGGCCTACCTGCGACAGCTCCAGCGCTACCTGCCCGATTTGCTGACCCAGGTGAGGCCGGACCTCGTGCTTTACGATGCGGGGGCTGATGTCCATAAACAGGATCGACTGGGAAAGCTTGCCTTGAGCGATACGGGCATCTTTCAACGCGATCGCTATGTGTTGGAGACCTGCGTAGGGGCGGGTTATCCGGTGGCCTGCGTGATCGGCGGTGGCTATGGTGAGGACATGGCGGCGTTGATCTACCGGCACTCGCTGCTGCACCGCGCCGCCACTCAGGTACTCAGACGGGGCAGAGAGTGCTGTTGATCGTCTGAATGCGTTGCTGCTCGTCGAGGACGAGGTGGAGTTCGTCCTGCTGTCGCTGGGCCCTGAGCGTGTTGTTGTCCTGCTGGAGGACAAAGCCCTGGACTGTAAGAAAGGACTGGACCATTTCCAGGTGGTCGACATCGAATTGGGCGAGCGTTTGGGTAATGGCCGTTAGGACGCGGGGTAAGGCGGCCGGTGCTAGAACGCTATCGGGCAGGTCAGAAACTAGAAAATATAGCGCCCCACCGTCGTAGGGGCCACGGTAATAGCAGCAGTTGGCGTTGGGCCCGGAGGCGATGGAGGCCAGCATATGACCGTCGGCAACGGTGAGGGGAAAACTGCGATCGCACAACTCAGGAATATTTCGCTCGCCCCCCAGTTGTTGGAGTTGGCGGCACGCTTGCAGGAGCTGGGACGGGAGTTGACTGGCGGCGTTTGCCCAAGCCCACAACCAAGTTGCATCCCCCGTGGCCTCTGTCCCTAAAATCTGTAGGGGAAAGGTCCCTCCCGGGTTAAAGGTGACCGTCCCGGCGGTGAGGTCAACGGCCCAGCTATGCTGTCCCAGCAGGTCACCCAGGGCAAGCTGCTTCGCCAGGGCAATACCGGCATAGCGGGAAAGGAGAAATTTGAATTTGGGACTCATAGAACGACTTTCAGGGAAGGAGTGGGCCAGCTAGCCGGGCCCAACGGAGGTCAGCCAGCTACGTTTAATGACGTCGGGCGTTTGACCTTGTTGCCGCAGATTGCGCAGACTCCTGGCGCCGTCGCGTTTTGCCAGCCGTTTGCCCGAGGGATCTCGCACGAGTCGGCAGTGATAAAAGTCGGGGATAGGCAGCGCCAAGCAGCGATACAGCAAAATCTGCTTGGCTGTGGACAGCAGTAAATCTTCGCCGCGGACGACTTCTGTCATGGCCATGGCGGCATCGTCCGCTACCACGGCTAGCTCATAGCTGGGGAATCCGTCCCGCCGCCAAACAATAAAGTCGCCAAAGTCCTGGCCTGCAGTAAAAGACTGTGGCCCCAAATGTTGGTCAATGAAGGCAATGGTTTCGCCATCCGGAACGCGGAAGCGCCAGTTAATTGTGCCGGGGACGGTTGCCTTGGGCCAGGTCGCTGGCCGCAGACTTGGCGGAAAGATAATTTCCTGGTCGCCTTCGTGGGGGGCGCTCAGGGCCCGGTTGACATCTTTCCGGGAGTGGGAGCTGGGATAGATGGCGCCAGCGTAGTTGAGCTGTTGCCATCGGTCTAGGTATTGGGCAGTGCGATCGCACTGTCGATAGGGACCATAATTACCCCCGATATCAGGCCCTTCATGCCATTGAAAGCCAAACCAGGCCAGGTCTTCGATCATGTCGACCTCGTACTGGGGCTTGCAGCGGGCCCGGTCTAGGTCCTCAATGCGCAGCACCAGCGAGCCCCCAGCCTGCTGCGCCCGCTGTTGCGCCGTCCAAAAGGTTTTGGCATGGCCCAGATGCAGGTGACCGGTCGGTGTAGGGGCGAGCCGTCCGCGATAGGCTGTCCTTGTCATGCGCCGGGCACTTTTTTGTTTTGTGCCGCGAGCACGGCCGTTTTCTCAATGCGATTGGTCCGCGTCTCCGGCTTTTTAGCCAGCTTGATCCACCGCAGGGCAAACCGCTGCACCGCATCTGGGAAAGCGTCAAAGTTTTCCTTTGCACCGGTATGGGCCGCCAGTGCTGCGACCAGATCATCCGGACGTATCAACGCATCCACATCATCCATAAAGTTCCATAGACCGCTGGCCTTGCCGTCTTCGATAGATTTCAGCCCCGCCGGGTGCATGCGTCCTTCCTCGATCAGCCGAGCTGCCCGGTCTTTATAGCTTTTGGCCCAGTGCTGCGCCTTCCTGGGGGAGATCATCTGCATGGTGCGGTCATCGTCCAGCTTGCGACGGATGCCGTCAATCCAGCCAAAGCACAGCACCTCATCCAGAATCTGTTGAGTGGAGACGTACTTCGCCCCGGTGTGCTTCTTGTAGGTCACGAGCCAGATGCTGTCGGATTGGGTGTGGTTGGCTTTCAGCCAGTCGCGCAGTGCTTGGGGCGATTTGACTTCCACTTTTTCAAAGTTTTCGGTCTTGATCATAATGCGATGGGAAACGGTGAGGCGGTGAGACAGGCGCGAGTAAAGCGCTGTACCTCATCTGGTCGAGGCGTCAGCGTAGACTAGGGGGGTGACTGCGTCTTACTACACACTACCAATGACCCACCTCAGCCAACAGCGCCTGTCCCTTGACCATGCTGCCTTTACCGATCTGCTGGCGACGACGGAAAACCTGCTGATTATCCAGGACCTGGATGGCGTTTGCATGGGATTGGTAAAGGACCCGCTAACGCGGCAGATGGCCCCCCCATACATTGAGGCGGTGCCCGGCTTTGAGGGGCATTTCTATGTGCTGACTAACGGTGAACATGTGGGACAGCGGGGGGTCAACGGCATTGTCGAGCGAGCCATGGGAGAGCGGGCTAAGGGCCTTTACCTACCCGGTCTGGCGGCGGGGGGTGTGCAGTGGCAAAATTGCCAGGGTGAACTGTCCCATCCAGGGGTAAGCGAGGCGGAGCTCGCTTTCTTGCAAGCGGTGCCCGAAAAGATGGCCGCGGCCTTGCAGACTTTCCTGACTCAGCACTGTTCAGACTTGTCAGAAGCCGACAAAATCGCCTGCATTCAGTCCACGGTGCTGGACAATGTGGCGTCTCCTACCGCCAATCTCAACACCTGCTACGAGCTATTGCAGGACGCGGACCTATACAAAAAGCTTCAGCAACGCATGGCGGCCCTGACAGACGAGCTGTTGGAGGACGCGGCAGCCCAGGGGTTAGACAGTTCTTTTTTCGTGCACTATGCGCCTAACCTGGGCCGAGACGACAGCGGCAAAGAAGTGGTTTGGTGGGCGAGCGACACGGGGTCGGGCACCACAGACTTTCAGTTTATGCTGCGGGGCGCTATCAAAGAGGCGGGCGTGCTGGCGCTGCTCAATCGTTACTACTTCGATAAGCTGGGACATCACCCCTTGGGTATTGGCTTTAGCGCTCGGGAAGCACCCCGGACGATGGCAGACATGCTGGCGTTGGCCAAGCAAGACTTAGATCCGGCGCTAATGCCCACCATTGTGGGGGTAGGAGATACGGTGACCAGCCAGGCCGTAGAAGAAGAGGGGCAGACGGTGTTTAAACGCGGGGGTAGCGATCGCAACTTTCTGCAGCTCATCCAAGAACTGGGTCAAGCCTTTAACACGCCCAACGTTATCACCTACATCGACAGCAGCGGTGGCGAACTCAAAAATCGTCGTCCCCTTACGGTGGAGCAGGGCCAAGTCACCCACGGCCCTGGCGACCCGGCAGACGCCCACGACCCGCTGACGCTGAATGTTGTTTTTCCGGGCGGTTATGAGCAATATGTTGCCGCCTTCTGTAGAGCGGCAATAAGACGAACGAAATAAAGGTGCTGTTGGATAGAGCACCCTCGAATAAACTGTCCTGGCAATTGCACAAGCTTCCCGCTCTACTTTGTGGGCTTAGGGCACTGATATAAACCGAGGAGACGCTATCCCAGCCATTTAGACCTAACTGGCGCTGTTATCACGTACAGACCCTGAGCTTTTCTCCGGAAACGCCCAGCGATCTCGATTAGACGCGGTTGCGGAAACAAATTAGTAACAAAGGTAACAAATCACACTTTACACATCATCAATACGCCTTTAAACCTAATCAATACGCCTTTGTACGTAATCAAGCTGTTCGGTAGTCGCACGTCATGTAAAATCCAGTCCCTTTAGCCAACATTCCG
>JBCBOC010000027.1:0-13616 GCA_039821475.1 Cyanobacteria bacterium J06632_22
CACCGATTTTGAGCGCTACGCCCAGCGTCGTAAAGACGCGGTCATCTACAGCTTAGAACGGGGCGATCCACTCCCGCCCCCCTTCGCTGGCTGGCAGCCTATTCCGGTCGACCTTGAGAGCGATCTCACCCAGGAATATCTGTTCTTGGTATTGGCCGAGGGGTTTGCTTGCACCTTTCTGGCGGTGCGGCAAGCGCCGACAGCAGAACTGAATCCCACCGCATCGCGATCGCAGCTGACGCTTTACACGTCACTGTCGAACACGATTCCACGGGCTTTCGCCACCACGTTGCAGCAGTTTGTTCAGGCCGCTAAGCTGAGCACTGTGCCCCGCAATGGACCGAAGGAGGCGTCTTTACGTCATGCGGTGACGGCTAACACCGCCAGTCGGGCGCTGTCCCATTGGCGGTTGGTACAGCATCAGCCGGTGCCGGCATTGGTGGACGCCTTTCTGACCTGGCAAATGGAGGCTCACTCACGGTGTTTTAGCCAGCTTTGCTATCAATCCTCGCTATCGGCGCTCACCCACGAACGCAACGTGGCCCAGGGGGATTTTCTTAAGCAGTCTTGGCAGGAGCTGCGAGCACCGCTCACAACGGTTAAGACGGCGCTGACGTTGTTAGGCGGGGACCACCTTGAGGTGGAGCAGCGACAACGGTATCTATCCCTCGTCACTCAAGCCTATGAACGCCAGAGCAGCCTGATCAACGGTGTGTTTGAGTTGCTGCAACTGCCGCTGTCGACGCCTCAGCTTCAGTCCATTCGACTAGCTGATATTGTCCCCAGCGTGGTGAGCATGTATCAGCCGCTCGCTCAGGAGCGGGGAATATTGCTAGATGTGGCCATGCCGGCAGGCTTACCCGCGATCGCTGGGATTGAATCAGCCGTTCGTCAAGTCCTGATCCAGCTCCTTCAAAATGCTGTTCAGTACACCAACACCAACGGACAGGTCCAGGTGACGGCGCAACGCCAGTCCGATCGGTTTGTAGCCCTGCGTGTTGAAGATACCGGGAGCGGCATTTCTCGCAATGATTTGCCTCTGGTCTTCACGCCGTTCTATCGCGGCACCGATGGCGGTGGGGCGGTTAATGGTGCAGGTTTAGGCCTGACGCTGGTGCAGCGCTTGGTTGAACAGTGTGGTGGGTCCATTAGCGTTGATAGTGTCCGTCACCAGGGCAGTGTTTTCACGGTTTTGCTGCCGGTTGATAGTAAGGGTTAATGCGGTGGCGACGCCAAATTTGCCAACCCAGGCGAGCGTCACCTTCGTAGAGGTGCGATGCGTTCATTACCATCGCTTTACAGAATTGAAGAATTGAAAAGATGCGGGACGGCTGCGGGGCTGTCGTCGTGTGAGCCATTGGGCCGTTGGGAATCCTAGGGGTGACTCTGATCCTAACAATATCTGCCCAAGGACTATGGCAACCTCTGCATACGAAGCGGTCCAGACTTCTCTCCCTGGCATTCCTGATTACACGATCAAAACGGCGCTGCATGTCACGGCTCGTCGGGCAGTGTATCGGGCGGTGCAACAATCGCAGCAGCGTCCTGTGGTCATTAAGCTGCTGCAGGCTGAACAGCCGAGCTTCGGAGAGCTGATCCAGTTTCGCAATCAGTACGAGATTGCCAAGAACCTCTCGATTCCTGGGGTTGTTCAGCCCCTGAGCCTGGAGCAAGTGGGCAATGGCTATGCCTTGGTGATGCCCGATGATGGCAGCGTCTCTTTAGCAGACTATAGCCAGGGTCAGCCGCTGGATCTGACGACCGTGCTGGGGATTGCGGTGCAGCTTGCTGATATTTTCCATCATCTGCATCAGCATCGGGTCATTCATAAAGACATCAAACCCGCAAACCTGCTGATTCATCCTGAGTCTAAACAGGTCAAGCTAATTGACTTTAGTATTTCGTCGCTATTGCCTAAAGAGACCCAGGAAGTCCAAAACCCTAACACCCTAGAAGGAACGCTCCCCTATCTAGCCCCGGAACAGACGGGGCGGATGAACCGTGGCATCGATTATCGCGCGGATTACTATGCCTTGGGTATCACGCTGTATCAGTTACTCACGGGCCAACTCCCGTTTATTTCAGACGATCCACTGGAGCTGGTGCATTGCCACATTGCCCAATTGGCGCTGCCAATTCACGAGATTTTACCCGAGATTCCTGAGCCGGTTGGCGCCATTGTCGCCAAGCTAATGGCCAAAAACGTTGAAGATCGCTATCAGACGGCCCTGGGGCTCAAGCACGATCTGCTGCACTGCCTGACCCAGTGGAAAGATAACGGCGCTGTTGCTGGGTTGATGTTAGGGCAGCAGGACATTTGCGATCGCTTCATCATTCCCGAAAAGTTGTATGGCCGTCAGACAGAAGTAGATACCCTACTCGCGGCCTTTGACCGGGTTGCAGACGGTGCTGCAGAACTCATGCTGGTGGCCGGGGTTTCGGGCACTGGCAAAACGGCAGTGGTCAACGAAGTCCATAAACCGATCGTGCGGCGACGGGGCTATTTTGCTAAGGGTAAATTTGATCAGCTCAATCGTAATCTGCCTTTTAGCGCTTTTATTCAAGTCTTTCAAGGCCTGATCCGGCAACTGTTGGGTGAGAGCGATGCCCAGTTAGACCGCTGGAAAACGCAGATTGCGGCGGCGCTGGGTGAGAATGCCCAGGTGATTATTGATCTGATTCCAGAACTGGAGAGGATTTTGGGGCCGCAACCTGCTGCGCCGGAACTGTCAGGAACAGCTGCACAAAATCGATTTAATCTCCTGTTTCAGAAATTTGCGCAGGCATTTACCACACCAGAACATCCGCTAGTGCTCTTTTTGGATGACTTGCAGTGGGCTGATTCGGCGTCATTAAACCTGATTCAGCTATTGATGGACCCCTCCCAAACCCATCATGTGTTGTTGCTCGGCGCGTATCGTGACAATGAGGTGTTTCCGGCCCATCCCCTGATGGTGACCTTAGATGACATGTCGCAAGCGGGGGCAACAATTGACACGATCACATTGCAACCGCTCAGTGAACTGCATTTAAGTGACCTGATTGCCGATACCTTGAATGATCCGGCTGTGCAGCCGCTGACGCAGTTGGTGATGCAAAAGACCCAAGGTAATCCCTTTTTTGCGACTCAGTTTCTCAAGACGCTGCATCAAGATCAGCTCATTGCCTTTGATCGAGATGCGGCCTGCTGGCAGTGGGACATCGAGCAGATCCAAGCGGCGGCTTTGACCGATGATGTGGTTGATTTTATGGCGCAGCGGTTGAGAACGCTGCCCACCGACACCCAAGAGATGCTGACCTTGGCGGCCTGTATTGGCGCACAGTTTGATCTGGAAACCCTTAGCATCGTGGCCAATCGGCCGGAGACCGATGTTTCGATGAGTCTGTGGCAGGCGCTGCAAACGGGATTGGTCTTGCCCTTGAATCAGGTGTACCATGCCCACCAAGGGGCTGAAGAACTGCAAGACGATATTACGGTTGTGCTGAGCGATCGAGCGGATATCCCACGCTACCGATTTTTGCATGACCGTGTTCAGCAGGCGGCCTATTCTCTCATCGCCGAGACGCAAAAGGCTCCCACGCACTGGCGGATTGGGCAGCTGTTGCTGCAGCGTTTCCCAGACCAAGAGGAGCGACTGTTTGATGTGGTCAATCAGTTAAATTTGGGGCGCTCAGTTACATTTGCACCGGAGCAAATTCTGCAGCTGGCTCAGCTCAATCTGCAGGCTGCCAAAAAAGCAAAACGGGCGGTGGCCTACCGGTTTGCTCAAACCTACTGCGAGAGTGGACTGACGCTGCTGGCGTCGACAGCTTGGAACACCGATTATCGGCTGATGTATGAGCTGCATTATCACGGAGCAGAAGCAGCTTACCTGAGTGGTGACTTTGAGACGGCAGAGTCGCTTTACCCCGTTGCCCTGAAGCATGCCCAAAGCCCGCTGGATCAGGCCGTGATCTATCGCGTGCAGATGACGCAATACCAGTTCCAAGGGCGAAATGCAGATGCGATCGCAATCCAGCGTCGCAGTTTAGATTTGCTCGGTTGGTCAGTCCCGGCTGAGGCTGAACAGATTCAGGCCAGTTTGGATACTGAAATTGCTGCCGTTAATCAATTTTTAGAACAACAGACGATTGCCTCGATTCTGGCGCTACCGCAGATGATCGATGCCCATCAGCAGGAAATGTTGCGCATTCTGCAAATTTTGTTCTATGCCGCTTGGTTGGATGGTCAGCCTACTTTGGCTTTGCTAGCCCTAGCTAAAATGACAACCTTGTCGCTGCAAAACGGCAACAGCGAAATGTCTCCCTTTGGCTACGCGGGTTATGGCCTCATTGCCAATATCATGCTTAGCGATGCCGCCTCTGCCTACCAGTTTGGTCATGCTGCAGTTCAACTCTGTGAAGCGTTTGACAACGCTGATGTCAGAGGCATGACTAACTTTCTCTTTGCTGCCGATGTTCACAGTTGGAATCGCCCTTTGCGAGAGGCCGATACCTATTATGACAATGGCTACAAGTACAGCATGGAGGCTGGAAACTGGTTAACCGTCAGCTTTACGATGATGTTAAGCGGGTCAGACCGACTCACTTACGGTAAAAATCTGGACGAATTGTATGAAATTGTCCAGGCCCATGCGGTTTTTCTCAAGCAAGTTAAAAGCTTAGAGAACTTGGACGCCCTTACTGTTGGTGTTCTACAACCGGTGAGGCAACTGTTGGGCCTCACCTACGCTAATAACAGCTTTGATGATGAGGGATTTAGTGAGGCGGCCTATCTGCAAAAGTATCAAGATGTGCCGTATCACTTGGCCTGGTTTTACTCGGTGAAGATTCGTCATGCTTACCTGTTTGGCCAGGTTGAGACCTATGCTGATCTCATTCCAAAAGTCGACATTATTGCCAATACTATTCCGACCCACGCAAAGCACTCGTCTACGGTGTTTTATGTGGCTCTGATGCAGCTTGGGTTAATTGAGCACAATCTTAAAGAGAACAAGCTGGAGAACAACGCTGTTAAACAGGATGACCGTTGGCAAGCTGTTGAAACATTAGAGGCGCAGTTAGAGCGCTGGCAGCAGGATTGCCCTGAAAACATTTTGCACAAGTGTCTACTCGTCCGTGCCGAGAAAGCCCGGCTAACCGATCAAAGGGCAGCAGCTGTTAATTTTTATCAGAAAAGTATCACCCAGGCCTATGCCCAAGGCTATGAGTATGAAGCGGCCCTAGCGAGCGAACTGGCGGTGAAAGCCTGCTTGAGTTGGGGGGAGGTCGATGCGGCAAAAGGCTACATGCAAACTGCCTTACAGGGCTATCGCAATTGGGGCGCTAAAGCTAAAGTGCAGGCCTTAGAGGACTGGTCTGCCCAGCAGACGATATCGATGATCGAGAGTGCAGCCCCGTCAACCTCAGCTAAAACCACGCCCTTGAAGCCAGTGGAGACCCTATTACCTCAGGTTTCTCTGGGGTCGATTACCTCTACGAGCAGTCAGGCCATATCCAGCTATCTGGATTTAACAACGGTGCTCAGTGCATCGCAGATGCTCTCGAGTGAAATCGAGTTGGATAAGCTGTTAGCACGGTTGATGGACTTGGCCCTGCGCAATGCCGGTGCTGATCGAGGGATGTTGCTGCTGCCCGATCAGCAGTCGTCATGGTCGATCCGAGCAACGGCCACACTGGGGTCTGCTGTAGAGGTCCAGCGTAGGCCGCTATCTAGCTGTACAGATATCTCTCACACGTTAGTCAATACCGTCAAACACAATGCTGAGCCGCTAGTGATAGACGACGCCACCCTTCACCCAATGCTGTTGACAGAGCCCTATGTGATACAGCAACAGCCTAAAAGCCTGCTCTGTACGCCGATTGTGCGTCACGATGAGCTGACGGCCGTGCTATATCTCGAAAATCGTCTGACGAGTGGTGCCTTTACCCAGGACCGGGTTGAGTTACTGAACTTTTTGTGTACCCAGGCTGCCATCTCTTTAGAAAATGCTCGACTTTATCAACAGGCTCAAGCTTACTCTCAGCAGCTAGAACAGTCCCAACTGCAAGTTGTGCAAAACGAGAAAATGGCATCCCTCGGCAATCTGGTGGCTGGTGTGGCCCACGAGATCAACAACCCGATTGGGTTTCTCAAGGGCAGTGTGAATAATGGCAAAGACTATGTGGAAGATTTGCTGGCCCATCTGGCGATGTATCAGCAACAGTACCCCTTGCCTGGGGAGGCTATTGAAGACCATGCCGATGAGATTGACCTTGAGTTTATTCGCGAAGACTTAGCCAAACTGTTAGATGCCATGGATGGGGCAACCAACCGCATTCGCAATATCAGTACCAGTCTGCGGACGTTTTCTCGAGCGGATCGGGAACATAAAGTAGAGGCTAATTTGCAGGATGGTCTAGATAGTACGCTACTGATCTTAAAGTACCGACTCAAGGCTAACGAGCAGCGCCCGGCCATTGAAGTGGTTCAAGACTATGGGGAACTGCCCCTGGTCAACTGCTTTCCTGGGCAGCTGAACCAGGTCTTTATGAATATTTTGGCCAATGCCATTGATGTGTTTGATGAGATGGCGCAGTCCCAGACCTATGAAGCGCTAGAGGCAAATCCTCAGATAATCACCATTCAAACGAGGGTGGCAGGGGCTCAGGTCCAAGTGCGGCTGCGTGACAATGGTAAGGGGATGGATGACGACGTTAAGGCGAAGGTTTTTGATCACCTGTTTACCACGAAGGCGGTGGGCAAGGGGACTGGACTAGGGCTTGCGATCTCACGTCAAATTATCACCGAAACTCACGGGGGTAGCCTTACGGTGGAGTCTGCGGTGGGACAAGGTACCGAATTTATCATTGGTCTACCGATGTAGCTGGCTATAGCCGTCGAAGGGGTGGTAAACCCACTCGACGAACGCAATATTGGCGCTGCCCGTGGCTCGCAACAAAAAGACCAGGACAGATGCCTGTCCTGGTCTTTGCTATATCTCTCGAACAAGTCGAGTCTATACAGCGCCACCTGCTGCTTGAAGGCGCGCGCGCGCGCGCTTCAGGGCTTGAGTGGCCTGAATAACCTCAGAGCGGTCGTCCGCAGAAACGGTGTCTGCTTTGCTTTTAGCTGCCTCGTAGGCAGACTCAGCTTCGCTCGCGTCAATGTCGGCACCACGCTCGGCACCATTGACCAGAATCGTCACCTCGTCAGCTTCGACTTCGGCAAAGCCACCCATCAGTGCGATCGAAGCCCACTCGCCATCTGCACGAACGCGCATGACGCCAATATCCAGAGCGGTCAGCAGAGGGGCGTGGCCCCCCAAAATACCGAGCTGGCCAGTGGTGCTGGGCAGTACCACCTCTTCTGCAGGCGCATCCCAGACCGTTTTGTCTGGTGCTACCACTTTCAACGTTAGTGACATAATCTAGCCCTCGTTCTAGCCTTCAGCCTTCATCTTTTCAGCGGTGGCGATCACCTCGTCGATGCCGCCCTTCAGGTAGAAGGCCTGCTCCGGCAGGTCATCTAGCTCACCCGCTAGGATCATCTTGAACGCCTTGATGCTGTCCTCTAGGGACACATACTTGCCAGATAGACCGGTGAAGATTTCAGCCACGAAGAAGGGCTGAGAGAGGAACTTCTCAATCTTGCGGGCGCGAGCCACAGTTTGACGGTCATCCTCAGATAGCTCGTCAAGACCCAGAATGGCAATGATGTCCTGCAGCTCCTTATAGCGCTGCAGCGTGGCCTGTACGGCACGAGCTGTGTCGTAGTGGTCCTGGCCAACAATGTCCGCCTGAAGCATCGTGGACGTTGAACCCAGCGGGTCAACCGCTGGATAGATGCCTTTGGATGCCAACCCACGAGACAGTACGGTGGTGGCGTCCAGGTGAGCAAAGGTGGTTGCCGGGGCAGGGTCAGTCAGGTCGTCCGCAGGAACGTAGACCGCCTGAATGGAGGTAATGGAGCCTTCCATCGTGGACGCAATACGCTCTTGCAGATCACCCATATCGGTGCCCAGGGTGGGCTGGTAACCTACCGCAGACGGCATCCGGCCTAACAGTGCAGAGACCTCAGAACCGGCCTGTACAAAGCGGAAGATGTTATCAACAAACAGCAGTACGTCCTGCTTGTTCACATCGCGGAAGTACTCAGCCATGGTCAGGGCAGACAGGGCCACGCGCATGCGAGCACCGGGGGGCTCATTCATCTGACCGTATACCAGGGCCACCTTAGACTGGCTCAGGTCGTCTGCATTGATTACGCCAGACTCAATAAATTCGTTGTAGAGGTCGTTGCCCTCACGGGTACGCTCGCCCACACCACCAAACACGGACAAACCGCCGTGCTCCATGGCAAGGTTGTTAATCAGTTCCTGAATCAGTACAGTTTTGCCTACCCCAGCACCGCCGAACAGGCCCACTTTGCCACCGCGACGGTAGGGTGCGAGCAGGTCAATAACCTTAATGCCAGTTTCGAATACTGCCGGCTTTGTTTCCAGCTCAACCAGCTTTGGCGCATCCCGGTGAATCGGTGAGGAGCTTTCTGCGTTAACCGGTCCTTTCTCATCTACGGGCTCGCCCAGCACATTAAAGATACGGCCCAGCGTTGCCGTTCCCACGGGAACGCTAATGGGGGCACCCAAATCCTGTACTTCCATGCCACGGACAAGGCCGTCGGTGGAACTCATGGATACCGCGCGCACCTGGCTATCGCCCAGCAGCTGCTGAACTTCACAGGTAACGGCGACATCAGCGCCTGTGGGGTTTTTGCCAACAATTTTGAGTGCGTTATAAATCCGAGGCAGTTCGCCGGAGGGGAACTTTACGTCTACAACCGGGCCAATAATCTGACTGATGACGCCAGTGTTCGTCTTTTCTGCTGTGGTGACCATGCTTGCGCCTTGTTCTAAGGTGATAGCTACTGTGGTGGCCTTTAGTTTTTTTTCATCATTTAAAGTGCCATGTTACAGATTATCACTAGATGTCTCACCTACGGCAGTCGCCTGCTTAGACCCCCAGAGGTCAATCTGTGGGCGCTGTCGTGGGGATTGTCGTCCAGAACTGGCAGTGCTTTGGGCGATAGCTGTCGCTATGGTGGAAGACAGGATTTTGAGTCTCCGATCCCTGACCTATAGATTTTGAAACCTTTATCCTGCTTCAGTCATAGGTTTTACTTATGTCTGTTAGGGCAAAGCGAGGCGATGTTAGGTGTGATTGCAGCGGACCCTTTCGATGCAGTGAACAATGCAATGCTGACGGTATCGCAACCCATCAAAAGGTGGGGCCGGGTTGCGACTCATGGCGCGCTGGATTGGGCGCGCTGGATTGGGCGCGCTGGATTGGGCGCGCTGGTTTTATTGTGTGAGCTTGATTGTGTGAGCTTGACTGCAAGAATAAGGTTCTACTCGGCTTATCACGTAAAGGGACTAATGCCATATCTTTACAAAAAAGCCCCTGCGTAAAATGCTGGCAGGGGCTTTCTCAAGCTTCTAGAACTTTACACAGTTTTCACAAAACTAGCGTCTGACGGGTCTGGTGGAGGTCCGTGGCACGATACGTTGTAGCTGAACGCCAGCATCGATAAATAACGTACTGCTTTCGCCAGCAACTTCAGCGCCGCCATAGTATTGCACTGTGTTGTCGGCCCACATATAGATGAGCCCGCCGCTGCTGTCAGGCTCTAGTCCACTGGCCGATAGACGGGTGTTGCGATCGCCATAGATGTAGACGGTGTCTAAATTCTGGGGTGCATCGGCTTGGAATGTCACGGGCAGGCTCCCGATCTGAATGCTGCCAGCGACACTACTGCCATCGGCAGTGATATCCGCACCGATAAGCGCGACTCGAGGGGCTACCACTGACACGCCGCCACCGATGGTGTCGCTGACATCAATGCGTCCTTGGACGACAACAGTGCCAACTTCGTCCAAATTAGGCCCCGTTGTGGTCTCTGGGGTAACCGTGCCGACCAGGCTAAAGCTACCATCGGGATTTTCGATGATTTCGCCAACGCTAGTGGCGCTACCGCCTGTAAGTAGTGCTGGCAGCGTCGCTGAACCAAACGTTTCCGGCCCAATCGGGGTTGGGGTGAACTCGGGCAAGTCAGCCTGATTAGGTGTGAGCTCAAGGCTCAGCAATGCACCTGGACGACTGAGGCGAACGGTGTAGCCGCCTGGGACCGCGGCAAGATTGATAGTGCCGCCGGGTGCTATCAGCGACCCTGACGTCTGCACATTGCCGGCCAAAAACGTGATAGAGCGATTGTCTCCAACTTCCAGCGTGCCCTGATTTTCGATGGCTGCCGTTGGTTCGAGGAGCGTAAATACATAGGCTGAGGGCGTGCCTGTCAGTGTGGTCGCATCAAAGCTGCCCTCGGACTGGACAGCGACCAGCTCAGTCTCATTGAAAATGAGACCATCTGCTGTTGTCACCATCAGGTCGGCTGGGAGTGACAGCTGTGCTTCTGGGCCAAACAGAACACCGCCAGGGCTGACCAAGTAAAGATTTGAGCTAGCTCCAGTCAAGCCTAGTAGGCCATTGATCCGCGCAGGATCGGCGGATTCAATCAAACCAATCACATTTTCGATCGAGGCGGGCACCACAAAGATAGCCTCGTGTCCCTGTCCCACATCAAATTGAGTGAAATGGTGGAACACATTGGGGGCAGGACCTGCGGATCGCTCACCGCCGCTAATTTCGTATCGTGTCTCCCCGATCGGCGTAATTTCAGTATTTGTCGCGCCTGGGGTAAGCGTCGTATCGGCCAGGGTAGGTGCGGTCCACAGCGCGACCCCTAAGGACGCTGCTAGAGCTGTCGCGGCCTGTATGCCCAGGGCGCGTCGGATTAGGCAGTTCATCGAGTAATAGACACTTTGATGTGACGATCAAGCAATTTCGCAGCATGAGACAGCTAGCACCAAGCTGCTATTCGTGTCCATCTGCGCGGTAGAAAACAGGCAACCCACTTAGAACAGTAGACACACAGACTCCGTATTTACACGCAAGTGTGCCTTGACTTCTTAAAATCTTTACAGGTTTAAGATGCCCCTACTTCGCAATATAGGCTGATTTTCTACTGGCGCATTAAAGAAACGGTAAAGATGCGATCGCAATTCCACGAATTGAGTCGAAATGATTCAACTTGATTCAAACTTTGAGCTATTTCTCAACGCTTTAAGGGCACCCAACGCGAAGAATTGTGTCCTAAGGGCAGGGTTATCGTCGGAGATGCAGCGGCTCTAAGTCTTGGTAGGGCCTGTATCACTGGTTTGTAGGGGACTTATCGGTCCCTCAGTTCGGAAACCCGTACCGATGCAGTCGTTGTCAGTGCCAGGCTTGTCCGATAAATTAGCACTCGGAATGGGTGAGTGCTAAAACCGCACGAGCCTTGTTGGTTTGGAGAAAACTGGAGAATTTAAGTCTATGGCAGCTATCTCTCTGAGTGTCGAGAAAATTACGCCGCTGGGCGATCGCGTACTGATCAAGGTGAGCGCTGAGGAAAAGACTGCGGGTGGCATCTTGCTGCCAGATACCGCTAAGGAAAAGCCCCAGGTCGGTGAAATCACTGCGGTTGGCCCTGGTAAGCGGAATGATGACGGCAGCCGTCAGGAGCTAGACGTCAAAGTCGGTGACCGGGTGCTGTATTCCAAGTACGCCGGTACTGATATCAAGTTCAAGGGCGACGACTGCGTGCTGCTGTCTGAGAAGGACATTCTAGGTGTGGTTAGCTAGCGCAACCCCATCGCAATCCCGTTTGCAGTTCATTTGATAACCCTCCTAGAGACCTATGGCAAAGAAGATCATTTACAACGAAAATGCACGTCGTGCCTTAGAAAAAGGCATGGATACGTTGGCTGAGGCCGTTGCGGTTACCCTTGGCCCCAAGGGACGTAACGTTGTTTTAGAAAAGAAGTTTGGCGCCCCTCAAATTGTTAATGACGGGGTCACGATCGCTAAGGAAATCGAGCTAGAAGACAACATTGAGAACACCGGTGTGTCTCTGATTCGTCAGGCGGCTTCCAAAACGAATGATGCGGCTGGTGACGGCACGACAACGGCAACTGTCCTAGCCCACGCCATTGTGAAAGAAGGCCTGCGCAACGTCGCTGCTGGGGCTAATGCGATTGCCCTGAAGCGCGGTATTGAGAAGGCTACGGCGTACTTGGTTGACCGCATTGCTGAACAGGCTAGCCCGGTAGAAGATTCCAGTGCGATCGCACAGGTTGGTACGATCTCTGCGGGCAATGACGAAGAAGTCGGCGAAATGATTTCCCAGGCCATGGATAAGGTGGGCCGTGAGGGCGTCATCTCCTTGGAAGAAGGCAAGTCTATGACGACTGAGCTGGAAATCACCGAGGGGATGCGCTTCGATAAGGGCTATATCTCTCCTTATTTCGCCACCGATGCTGAGCGCATGGAAGCCGTCCTTGACGAGCCTTTCCTGCTGCTGACTGACAAAAAAATTGCCCTGGTGCAGGACCTGGTGCCGGTACTCGAGCAGGTGGCTCGTTCCGGCAAGCCATTGCTGATCATCGCCGAGGACATTGAGAAAGAAGCCCTGGCGACCCTGGTGGTTAACCGCCTGCGTGGTGTCCTAAATGTGGCTGCCGTTAAGGCTCCTGGGTTTGGCGATCGCCGTAAAGCGATGCTAGAAGACATCGCTGTTCTGACGGGTGGTCAGGTCATTACTGAAGATGCTGGCCTGCGTCTCGACAGCGTTGACCAGACGATGCTGGGTCAGGCCCGTCGCGTCACCATCACAAAGGACAACACGACGATTGTCGCTGAAGGTCAAGAGGCTAACGTCAAGGCCCGTTGCGAGCAGATCCGCCGCCAGATCGAAGAAAGCGAGTCCACCTACGACAAGGAGAAACTGCAGGAGCGTCTCGCTAAGCTCTCCGGCGGTGTGGCTGTCATCAAGGTTGGTGCAGCAACCGAGACCGAGATGAAGGACCGCAAGCTCCGTCTGGAAGATGCCATCAACGCCACTAAAGCCGCCGTTGAAGAGGGTATCGTTCCGGGCGGTGGCACCACGCTGACTCACCTGGCGCCCGGTCTGCAGGAGTGGGCAGACTCGAACCTCAGCGGTGAAGAGCTCATCGGTGCCTCCATTGTCACCCGTGCCCTGGCTGCGCCCCTCATGCGCATTGCTGAGAATGCGGGCCAGAACGGTGCTGTTGTGGCTGAGCGCGTTAAGGAAAAAGGCAGCAGCGTTGGCTACAACGCGGCGTCCAACGAGTACGTCAACATGCTGGAAGCTGGCATTGTTGACCCTGCTAAGGTGACCCGTTCTGCCATCCAGAACGCGGCTTCTATCGCGGCGATGGTGCTTACTACCGAGTGCATCGTGGTTGAGAAGCCTGAGCCTAAGGATGCCGGTGCTGCTGCTGCGGGCGCTGGCATGGGCGACTTCGACTACTAGGTTTAGCGCTTAGCGCGACGCCTCTGAGTCTCGCGACCTAATGGTCAAAGGAAAAGCGGCTGCCGTGAACCGGCAGCCGCTGTTTTTAAAGGCCTGGAAACAGCAAACGGCGAAGCCTTGCTGGCTTATAGTGCTCGCCACTTTGCTTAGGACAGTTCTGGCTGTGAAACGCTTGGTATTGGAGCCAAGTAGTCCGCAACCGCGCACAAAC
>JBCBOC010000310.1:0-5381 GCA_039821475.1 Cyanobacteria bacterium J06632_22
CAGCGAGCCCTCAACCGCAATGGCGCAGGCCTAGCCGTTGACGGCGTATTTGGCGTCAATACCGAACAGGAGCTGATCCGTTACCAGCGGCAGCAAGGCTTACGAGCCGATGGCGTGGCAGGTGCCCAAACGCTGAATTCCTTGGGTTTAGGCTCCGGCGGCGTAAGCGCCAATCGCTACTTAGCAGCAGTACCCGGCACGAGCAACTTACGACTGGCCCGTCAGATATTTGGGAGTCGGGTCTATGTACAGGAAACGGGTCGAGGCGACCTAGTGGTCATCGGCGCCTACAGCAACCGTGCAGATGCCCAGCAGGTGGTTGACCAGGCCCAACTCAATGGCCTGGGGAATGCGCGGGTGATTTATCGCTAAGGTTTTCCTGGCTGAACAAGCCGCAGCTGCCAGTGTTGTTCTCAGTGTTGTTAGTTCGCACTCTAACAACACTCAACTGGCGTGTTTAGACTGCCACAGCACGGTGAGTCAAACGCTGGTGACTCAAAACATTGGCATGAAATCAGCCGGATAGCTGTTCGCATTTTTCTGGTTTCAGCAGAAAATTAGATCGCCATAGATTCCCCGATCCGTCGGCTTCCGGGCGATAGCTCGACTATTCTGCGGTCGATAGCCGCCAGGTCTGTTGGGGCAAGGCTGCACCATTGCGAGAAAAATCAAGCTGTTCTTCGGAAACGCAGCTTTGTTGTTGTTGATGTTCTTATCGATTTTGCCTTTAATCCTATGAAACGCTTTACCTCCAAAAATGTTCTTTGGCTCATGCCCCTGCTGTTCTGTGGTGCGATCGCACCCGCTATCGCTGCCGTTGAGTCACCGGCCTCGGCGCCTAGCAGCCCGACGCTCCAGCTCGCCCAATATCAGAATGACTTTCTTCAGGATGGCGATGTCGGCACTCGGGTAGAAACGCTCCAACTGGCGCTACACCGTCACGGTCTATATGAGCTGAGCAATATTGACGGTTACTACGGCCCCCTTACGGTGAATGCCGTTAAAAAATACCAGGCCAACCGAGGCCTAGCCGTCACCGGCGTGGCTGATTTTGACACCCTTTACGCCCTGGGCATCAGCGACGTGGTGGTCAACCGGGCAATGTTAGTGCATCCCATCTATGGCGAACTCAGCACCGACGTCCTCTCCCCCAACGATGAAGGGTTTGATGTGCGCGTCCTGCAACGCGTCCTCAGAGACGAATTTCGCCACGATGACACGGTCACCCTCAACGGGCTGTATGACGATGCCACCCGCCAGGCGATACGGGTTTTTCAGCGGGCTAGAAATATCCAAGTGACAGGCATTGCCGACCGGTACACCCTGCTGGAAATGGGTTTTCAAGATGTCTTTGTGAACAGAGAGTCCCCAGCGGCCATTGGCGGTCCTGGCAGTCCGGTGTCCTTTTACACGGTAATTATTGCCGGTCGCAACCAGCTCAGCGCCGTGCAACAGATCTACAGCGACGCCTTTATGATTTCTACCCCCCGTGGCGAGGTCATCAGCATCGGCGCGTTCAACAGCCTACGTTCGGCTCAACAGCAAGCCACTCAAGCTGAAAGCCGTGGCTACCGCGCGGAGGTAATTGACAGCGCAGCGCGGTAGCCAGTTATAGCGCCTGCCGCTGCGCTAAAGACATCGCGATAGGGGTGAAATAGTGACCCTGAGTTGTGAAGTAGACATGGCCTTAAAACCGCTGTAGGACAAAAGGCCTATCGCTACCTCACAACGTCACCAGTACACTATTTCACCGACTGGTCCGAGCTTCCCAGCGTAACGCTGTCGCTCAAGCCGCCTCAATCAGCCACCGCAGGTGCGGCACAATATCGAGACTGAGCTGTTGGGCAATGGTCGGCAGCACTGCCAGCTCCGGCGAATCACCATCGAACTGACCATAGTGCGCCTGCAGGTAGCTATAGAAAATTTCTTGGCATTTGCCCAGGGACAGAGGGATGCCAAGCTGCTGACTGAGCCGAATCAGACGAGTGAGACCGCTGACCGTACTATCCAGGGTTTCGATATTGCCCTGGAGAGCAGACCACAGGGTTCTTTCAACCAGTTTTTCCAAAATGCTGGGGGCATTGGGCAGTTGGAGCCGACAGTGGAAGTGATTCGCCTCGATGGCGACCCCCTCTAGCTCGGCAATATAGCCCAGACTGATGGGTAGCGCCGTCTCATCCACGTCGCTCAAATCGTGCTCGAGGCTGCGGAGAATCTTTAAGGCTCGATTACTCAGGGCAATCTCCGTGGCCACCTGCATTTCTTGAGGCACGGGAATGCGATCTCGATGAAACGCCATCAGCACGCCATAGTTTTCCCGGTGAATCTGGGTGTAGAGCTGATCCAGTCGCTGGAGCGTATCCTGGCTCAGCAGGTTCATAATCCGGTGACGCTCTTCGGCAAATAAGTTTTGCAGATCGAAAGTATGGTCACCGAAATGCCGGTTAATGGCCACGATGGTTTGGGCAACACTGGCCCGGCTAAAGGCCGCCATTACGGCATCCTTAGCCTGAGTGTAGGCAGGGCGTCGCTTAAAGGTTTGCACACCGCAATGGAAGTCCCACCCGCCCAAATGCAACACCGCAAAGGACAGGGTCGTTTTCTCGTGGGTGATGTCTGAAATCACCTGAATTTGCCCCATGGCCAGGGTGAGTGCCCCGAGGGTCTGACGCTGGTAGTCCTTTTGATTGAGGGTGTAGCAATAGAGGGCCGACTCCCGGTGATGCTGATTAAACAGGGACGAAATGGCGTAGTGGGCCACCACCTGCTCTAAAGAAATGCGGGACGGTCCCACCTGCTTGTGGTAAACCCCCATCCCATTACGGAAATAGTCCACATTGCTGGGCGCAGCAGCCAGCCGTTCTACAAACTCCGTTTCCAGCGCTTCCCCGGACACCTCCTCGGCCAGCTCAATGGCTCGGCTGGCGTAGCGCAGAATTTGGGTGCCCTCTGGCCGGGAAATCTCCTCAAAGAACCAGCCGCAGCTGGTGTACATCAACAAAGCATGGCGCTGCATCTCGAGCAGACGTAGGGCGTCGATCTTATCGCCATTGCTGAGCTTATGTCGCTGATGCCGCGCCAGAAATCGGTTGACGGTCCGTGGGGTGCGATCGCTGATCACCTCAATATATTCATCACGGGCCAGCCAGGGATCTTCGAACAGCGCCCCGCCGTAGGCCTCAAACACCGTAATCAGCCGATCCCGCAGCCAGTCCAGCGTATCTCGCAGCGGCCGCCGCCAGCGTTGATGCCACTCACCGCCACCGCCGCAGCCACAGTCATCCTGCCAGCGGTCAACGCCGTGGGCACAGCTCCAGGCCGTTACCGGCTTGAGTTCGGCTTCCCAGGTGGGAGGGTGCAGGCTGAGATAGTGGGCGAGGTTCGTCACCGTCCAGCCCCGCTGGGGAAATTCTTGATAGAGCGCATAGGCCAAGGTCTTTTCAGCGCCCGATCGGTGATGCCCAAAGGTTTCACCATCGGTGGCCACTGAGATCACCTGAGCATCGCGACGATCCCCGCGGACGGCCTGACCTAAACGATCGGCAAAGTCATGGGAAGAGGCCAACACATCGCCAAAGCCCATATCTCGAGAAATCGGCCCATCATAGAAAAAGATATCGATGAAGTTGTGACCCTCGGGCAACCCGGGCACAAAACAACGATAGGGCCGGTTGGGATCGATCTGGCCACCGCCCACTTCGTGCCATTCGTCACTGTCTAACTGACGGCAACGCTCCACCTGGGAGGGAGCCAAAATAGTAAATCGGATCCCACACTCAATCAGCACCCGCAGGGTGTCGTAGTCCACTCCGGTCTCAGCCAGCCAAATACCTTCGGGGTCTCGACCAAAGCGTCGCTTAAAGTCAGCAATTCCCCAACGCACCTGAGTGAGCTGATCTCGAGGATTTGCCAGGGGCAGAATGATGTGGTTATAGACCTGGGCAATGGCGTTACCGTGACCTTCGTTGCGATCGCAACTCAACCGGTCTGCCTTAAGAATCCGTCGATAGGTCTCAATATCGTGACGCTCCAACCAGCTCATCAGCGTCGGGCCAATATTGAAGCTAATATGCTCGTAATTATTGACAATATGCAGCACTTCGCCACGGTCATTGAGAATCCGAGCAAAGGCATTGGGCCGGTAACACTCGTGCAAAATCCGCTCATTCCAGTCATGGAACGGCGCGGCACTGGGCTGCCGCTCGACTGCCTCTAGGTATGGATTCTCCCTCGGCGGCTGGTAAAAATGCCCGTGAACACAAACATGCACGCCTGTCGAAACGGACTGCGTTGCTAGCACATGCCGCACATCAGCCACGGAAGTTGAGTGAGTATCCATCATAGAGAAGGGTGGGAAGGGCGAAGAATGGGCCAAAGCAACACCGGCCTAGACCGGCCTATATTGTGAAGAAAGGTTTTAAAGAAACTGTTGCAAGGCCCTTTACTGTTTTTTATGGATCTCTTCTAATTTGAACCATTTTTGTGAAGCATCGCTATATCGACGCGATGGCGGCAGAGAAAGCCAGTGAACTAGCGAGACGACAACAACAGAAAGTCTCCGTAAATCCACTCTAGGGGAGGGATCATTGCTTAACCTGGACGATTACTGTTCGATACCTTTTGTAACCTCTCGCAACACCTTAGGTCAGGCTCTCTAAATGTTATCAACAACAAAAAATACGGAACGAAGACACAAAAGATAGGCTCCAGAGGAGATCCGGTGTGATTATCACGCGTTCACCCCGTATTCTACCCGGGGATCAGGACGGGTCTTCAGCTCGGAAGCTTTGGTTTGTTTTTAGATTTCTATGGCTAGATGTTGACCGCAAGTGCCATAAGCCTTTCCTAGAAGCTTGCCGTTTAACACAGCCCGCTTAACGCAACTCAGTCTGGGTCTCGATATCGCGCTCGGCCTCTAGTAATACCGTCCTCAGAGCCGCCAGTGTTTCGTCAGTTGCCATGGACCATAGGCCCCGCTGATGGGCTTCTAGCAACCGTTCAGCCATGTCTCTCAAAGCCCAAGGGTTAACCTGCTGGACAAACTGCTGCACAGTGGGATCCAGCACATAGGCATCTGCCACGCCACGGTACATATGGTCGGCAGCCGTACCCGTGGTCGCATCGTAGGCAAAAAGGTAATCCACCGTGGCGGCCATTTCAAAGGCACCCTTATAGCCGTGGCGCATCACCCCCGCAATCCATTTAGGATTTACCACTCGGGATCGATAGACGCGGGCAATTTCTGCCTGAAGCGTGCGGACCTTAGGCCGGTCCACCACACTGTGATCGCCAAAATAGGTTTGGGGTCGCTGCCCCGCCGCCACCTTCACCGCTGCCGTCAGCCCCCCCTGAAACTGGTAATAGTCATCGGAATCCAGCAG
>JBCBOC010000336.1:0-5041 GCA_039821475.1 Cyanobacteria bacterium J06632_22
CTCGTCAGTCCAGAAAACGTTATTGTGATCTGCCCCTTCAACGGCTAAGAACTGTTTAGGTGGCTTCGCTGCGTCATAAAGCTGTTGGCTGTGTTCAAAGGGAATTCTCTCGTCAGCGGTGCCATGAATAATTAGAATAGGGACTTCAATGGCATCAAGGCGATCGATGTTGGGAAACTTTTCGAAGGGGAGCAGTTTGACTGGAACGACAACTCTAAAGACTTTAGTGAACGTACTTTCTAAAATAAGGCCACCGATCAGTCGATGTTCTGCGAGATAAGTACTGGGTCCGCCGCCAACCGATCGACCGTGAACAATAATAGTCTCCGGTGGTGTTTTTAGGTCATGGATCAGGTATCCGTAGGCCGCTTCGATATCGTGATAGGTGTTACGCTCGCTGGGTTTCCCTTCGCTGAGTCCATATCCCTGATAGTCGTACGCTAATACCGAGAAGCCGGCATTTTGTAAGGCGATTAAAAGTGGAGAAAGTTGTCCCAGATCTGACGCGTTACCATGGCTGTAGAGAATGGTGTGAGTTGCAGTGGGGTGGGATAGGTAGGTAGCAACAATTGTCCTACCGCTGCGAGATGGAATCCTGATTAGGGAAGGATTGTTGTCATAGGTTGGGGGTGGCGGCAAGAAAATCATGCCATCAGCAAAGAAGAACAAATACAGCACTACGGCGGCATAGATAAACATCACTGACCGAATCAATCGTTTCCAGGACAGCTCTCCGATCAGGATATGTCTAAGACGAGATGAGGACATGATGCTCTACAGCTAGGGTGCCTGTCTCTTAACCATACCCTGCTCGGGTCCAATCGCATTCGCTCACGGTTACGCTATTGTGTTAAGGTCTCGCCACTTTGCTTAGGATCATTCTGGCGCTCAAGTTCCCAGCATGGTCGCTAAGTGGTCTGTCGTTGTGCGCAAACCGCCTATACATGAATAACCCCCCAGCGTACGTTTCTGTACCTTGGGGGGTGTCTCATCTAGCCGAGTTACGAACAATAGCTGTTAAGGTTTTGCTATGTTCGAACATTCTCCGTGGGGAGTGCGACAGGTCTTAGGGTAAACTTCTGCCACGTCTAGAACGGTCGTTTTCCCTGAGCAAAAGCTATAGGTTTCAGGCTATACGCGGTTTGGAGCTACAGGTTTCAATCTGGACGTGGTTTAAGCGTAGTTTAGAAGCTGTAGCCAATACCTGCGGTAAATCCGACGTCATCATTGCCATCGGCAAACGGCGTCCAAACAACAGCGCCATTGACGAGAAAGTTCTCGTTGATGCGATAGTCTGTACCACCAGTGACAGCAAACTCAATGTCACTGTTGTCACCGATCTGACCGTCAATGCCAGCACCTAAGAAGGGAAATAAACGTCCCTGGCTGTCTGCCGAGTTAAAGTCATAGGTGATAGGTAGCGTGTAGTTGACATCATCCCCATCGTCGAAATTGAAGTCGGTGGCAACAGCTGGACGAACAGATAGATGCTCAGACAGCGTTACTTTACCGTTAACAACAAAGCCATCGTCGCCACCGCCAATGCCGATATAGTTATAGTCTGGGGCGGTTTGTGCGCTAGCTGCGAGGGGAGCTGCAACAACAGCAGTGGCAGCAAAACCAAGAGCGATCAGCGTACGGTTGAGTTTCATGATAGTTCCTCGAAACGATTCAGATAATTCAGTGTGAAGAGAGCGTGAGTGATGTTTGAGTTGTCTCTTGGACCGGGCATAGGTACCGTTTGTCACCGGTAACAAGAGACTTAATCGCTAGGCGTTGTTCTCATGGTTTAGTTGTAGCCTTGGGCACAAGCTGTCTTGGTAATAGGAAGTGACAGTTTTGGAATGTGGTCTATGGCTTTTGCTGCTCAAGGTAGAGAAAACCGTCATTTCTGACTGTGCCACCTGAGGGCTGTGGTACGGTTTATCTTGTTGGTGTTCAGTCTGTAGAACAAAAATGAGGCGGGCTATGCCAGATCTATCCACAATACTGTTGTTTGTTAGTACGTCGCTGGTAATGCAGATGATGCCTGGACCCGCGACGATCTACATTGCGATGCGGAGTCTGGAACAAGGTGCGCTAGCGGGTCTGGCTTCTGTTTGCGGGATTGTGATTGGCGCCTTTTTTCACGTATGGGCCTCTATGCTGGGCATTTCGGCAGTGCTGATGGCTTCGGCAATGGCCTTTGCGGTGATTAAGTATGTTGGTGCGGCTTACTTAATGTATATCGGCATCATGACGTTGATTGAAGCGACTGTTTTGGGGCCGCAACCGCGCACGGTAAGCCGAGTGCGATCGCACCTGGCTACTATCACTCCGCTGCTCTCCCTGTGTCGTCAGGGCATCATGGTCAATGTGCTCAATCCCAAGGCTGCTATATTCTTTTTGGCCTTTTTGCCACAGTTTGTAGCCCCTGAAAAGGGTCCGATCTGGCGTCAAAGCCTGATTTTAGGAACGATTTTTGCCCTATTGGGCCTCCTCACGGGGGCGATATATGTCTGGCTTGCCACTCGCTTACGACTATGGGGTCGGCGCTATCGGCGGTTTCAACTTGCGAACCGCTACATCAGTGGTGGAACTTATATTGCTTTGGGGATGACCACTGCGATGGGCGATCGTCCATAGATGTACGGATTTAAACAACGGAGTGACTCCGAGGAATCACGGAATATATTCCTTTTTGCCGGATAGTTAGCCGGATAGCTGCATCTTAAATGGGAGAATCCTTGACTTCAGCCATTGGGATATGACGATGATGACATCAGCTTGGACGAGTGCTGAAGGCACTTTACTGGAGGCCGTTATCGTTGGGCCTGTACCAGGAGACTTAGCTAGCTTGCCGGATAGTGTTCAACGCCCGGCGGTTGGGCAGCAGGTGTTGGATTGGCTGCCCAATCTGGATCGGCCTGATGAGATTGACCATTGGGTTGGTCCAACTCTCCCATTACTGCGCTCTACAGCGCCTGTTGTCGATGATAATCTGACGCAGTTTGTCGAGGCGGAAACAGCAACGGCGGGGTCTTCAACGGTCTCGGATCGTATTGCTGCAGCTTGGCAGCTTGCCGTGCAAGATATCTTAGCGACCGCTGCCCAGCAACCCGATGAGATCGCCGCGCTGCTGGGCGATGATGCTCTCCCCTTGGTGCAGACCCTAGCGATCCATCCGTTAAACGTTGAACCGGTGCCCATTGCCGCGTTAATGGCTAAGGGTGCCTATGCCCAGGCGACAGAGACGATTTATCTAGCCGAAGAATGGGTGGCTGGACAGTCGGTTGAGACCATCGCGGCTGTCCTTATCGAAGAAATGGGGCACTGGCTCGATGATCGGGTGAATGCCGTCGATACTGTCGGAGATGAAGGGGCACTGTTTGCGACCCTGGTACAGGGTCAACGGATCTCCGTGGCAGAAAGGCTTATCCTGCAGACCGAGGACGACGGTGCGGTCTTCGTCTGGCAGGGTCAGACACTGGTGGTTGAGCAGTCTGGGTTGGGCGAATTCACCGTCGATGCCTCCGGGCAGGTCAGTATTAACTTTGTGTTTGATAACGGCGCGTATGCCGGTGAGTTAGCCGTGTTTGAGCTAACCGGCATGGATGCATTTGGGGTCGGTTCCGCGGCGTACATCCAAGAGGCCGCGCGGCGGGCACTCAGCAACACCGATGAGGGCAGTGTGGTGATTTCAGACGTCACCGAGGGAGCCCAACGGTCCGGCAACCTTGGTGAGCCCAACCAAGGCTTGGGTGTTGCAGCCGTAACGAGAACGCGTGCTTGGACGGCAGGGACTCGATTTGCTTTTATGCTGGTGCCCAACGGCACGGTCCAGACGGTGTTTAATAACCCTAACGGGGGTGGTAGCCTGCGTCCGCTCTTCTCCTTGGCCGCTGCAAACCCGAGTGGAGCAGACCACCTCGCCCAGGTGACCCAAAATGTGTTTACTCTAGAGGATTTGCGAGTTGACCAGGGCTCTGATCGCGACTTTAACGATATTGTCTTTACCTTGCAAGGGGCGACCGGCCAGGCTGTCGATATTCGGACTGTGATCGCGCCAGAGGCTGACTGGTTAACAACGCCCGATGGTCAATCTCTGTTTAATTTGGTGGAAACACCAAAGCTGCCCCCTAACCTGGTGGGTACAGCGGTTACAGCAGACTTTGTGAGAAATAGTGTAACGCTTAGCGATGATCCAGGATTAGCAGAGGGTGATATTCCGGCAACTGTGCCGCGTATTGAGGTCAACGGTAAACGCATTTATATCGGCGAAAAGAATCCTTCTGGCAACAACAAAAATCCAGTGATTCGCGCTTACAACACAGACGGTAGCTTTGCTTGGGTGAGGAGTGATGCCGATTATGAAGATGGAGAACCTGACGGCACCGGCATTGGCTTAGCCTGGACGGGCACGCAGCTCTATGCCGTGTTTACTGTGGATGGAGGTGATGGGGATCTCAATCAGGACTTTAGACGTAATGCCGGTAGCGCAGAAACGTCCTGGCTCAGAAGCTACGGCAGTGGTGGTGGCCCTAAGGTCTCTGTTCTAGGCATTATCAATCCGGATACGGGTGAGCTAGGCCAGACAGCCTTTTTAACGGCGATTTTGAGCAACGGCAATACCAACAGTTTGCTGGTGACGAATATCACCACGAACGCGACGGGTAACCTGGTTGTGACTGCCGACTCGTTTTTCACGCCGCGTCAGGTGAGTGGACAACCGTTTCAAAACAAAGTCACCACTGATAGTTCACCCTTTACCTACACGGTGGAGCTCACGCCTGACCTAAAGAGAGTGGTTAGTACCTTTGCAGACGGTTGGACTTAAGAGTCACGCGAGCGATAGACACGTCTTGCAAGTTTCAAATGCATTGAACACTTGCGCCTCGCTTGACCGGATGTTCTGCCTGACTTTTGTCGGAATTGAACGCGTCAAGTCAAGCGAGAAACGCTATATAGCGCTCGCCACTTTGCTGCTAAGAAAATGGCTCAATAGGCGTATTTTCTTCCAGGGTTAACCCAGCGCACCGTGTTGGGCCAAGCGCTTAGGACA
>JBCBOC010000730.1:0-2472 GCA_039821475.1 Cyanobacteria bacterium J06632_22
AGCGCTGAGGACAGTTCTGGCTGTGCAACCCTGGGTCTGGTCGCCCAGTGGCCTGCAACCGTGCACAAACGTTGGTGGCAGTTGCTATACCCTGCGCTTTTTGTAGTGGGAAGCGTTAAACCACGTCCAGCTTGAAACCTGTAACTCTAAACCGCGTATAGCCTGAATATTCTTCGTGTCCGTGGCAACGTGACGGGCGCTATAGAAAGCTTAGGCTGGTGGCAGAACAACATGGGAGGCTAGCCCTAGCCGCTGCAGCAGCACAATCACCCACCAGGTCGTGTCAATCTGCCACCAGCGACGTCCAGCGGGGGCCACGTTAGGAAAGGCGTGGTGATTGTTATGCCAGCCTTCTCCATAGGCTAGAATGGCTGCCCACCAAAGATTACGAGAATCATCTTCGCAGTCATAGGCGCGATGACCACGCAGGTGACAAACAGAATTAATGAATCAGGTACTGTGCCACAGCAGCACCAGCCTTAGGCACCCACCCCATAGCACCCAGTCCCAGCCACCGATGGCATACAACACACCGAAAACTGGGAGTTGCATCAACCAACGCAGTCGAGAGAACTGTCTGAGAAACCATAAGGGAACTTAAATTCGGCTACTGCAATCGCTTCGCTATCCGTTTATTTGCGGCTTTAGCCGTCGCTGTAATGACCCTTTTGGGGACTTAGGCCTAGGGGCTTTGTGCACGACGGCGGGCCACTGGGCGACCATACTGGGCACTTGAGTGCCAGAAATCCTAATTGCGGACGCAATAAGCGCCCGTGCTGAGAGCGCCACGCTGGGCATGCCGAATCGAATCGGATATATGCAAAAATGCAGCTTTTCCTATGGTTTCATGATTTGTAATATAAGGATGTATTCCAGCTCTCATCGACGATAGGCGCTTGGACTGCCGGATGTGGCACCGAACGTTACGATACAAAAGTACAACTTTTACAGCCCTATGCACCGTCGTCAGTTCCTTAGTTTGCTGCCCGCTGTTCCCCTTTTGGGGGCGCGCTCGTCAACCCCGCTAGCGTCACAATGCTTGAGTGACGCCACTATTGGCGAGGTCTCCACTCCCGGTGCCCGTCTCCGGTATCACCGGCAAGGATCCGGGCGATCGGTGATCGTCGTCGGCAGCGAACCCGGCGCACAGGGCTTGTCACCCGCCGCTAATATCGCTTTTCCTTACCAGAAAGTGATCTATGAACGGTGTAGCAATGGTGCTTCCCGCCCTGCACAAGACCTGCATCACCTGATGATGGGCTTGAACCTGAGCCGCGCAGTTCTGCTGAGCGATGCCAATAATGCGTCAACCGTGTTTGACTATCTCAATCAGTTTGGTTCTGAGCGGGTTGCGGGCTTACTCTTCTCGCCCTTTTCCCGGCCCATGCTGCCGCCGCACCGCTCGGCACTGGCGAAGCTCGGCATCCCTACCCTGCTCACCTACAGCGGGCAAGATATGATGTTGCCCCTGTCGGCTAAGGCCGCTGTCAATAGTTCTCTGCCCCACGTGGAACTCAAGGTCCTGCAGAACGGCGAGCACTCCTTTTATCCACAGCCGCAGTTCAACACCGAAATAGAGAGATTTGTCTCTCGTTTATAGCGATGCGATGGCAGTTGCAGGGGCGGTAGACCCATGCGACTGCGTCGAGGGGTTCCATAATCATGGACTTCAGCGCCAGGCACTACCCCTAGCGCCAATACTTGAGAAGCTATAGCGCTCGCCACTTGGCTCCAATACGCTACGGCGCACTCTCGACTTGGCGTGACCCGTCACGTCGTGCCAGTCCCAGCAAAGCGTCGAGTTGAAGGGCATCAGCTGTGCTGGAGGAGGTCATGCTCAGGCTGCGCAGGGTGCCTAGGCCACTCTTGACCTCCTGAACAAACGGATCGGAGGGGTTGAGGTCTAGCAGACTGTAAAGGGTGGCCAGCGTCGGTGCCGCGTTGACATAGAAGTAACCGTAGTTGGGCCAGGGAAAAGGGTCCGTCGCATTTCGAAAGGTGCTGTGTTCGGTGAGCGACTCAAAGGCAAAGGGGTTGACTAGGCGGTCCATTGCTCCCGTGCCGGTGGTAATTGCTAGGGTATCGTCAGTGAGCCAGGTGTGGCTCAAGACGCTTTGGGGGGTGCCACTACCGTTCCAATCGAGCTCCCAACTGCTGACGGTTGTTCCACTCAGCTCTCGAGGGATGACAATACTCGTGCCAAACAGACTATCAAAGGCTGTGATTGCGGTATCTGCAGCCGGGCGATTACTGGTTTGCAGCAGTACGCCAGCTTCAACCCCCAGGTCGGGTATCAGACTGTTTAATAGACCTGAACGGCTCGGTAAAAAGAACAGCGTGTATTCGCCATCCATCCATCCAAAAATCTCGCTATCCAGGACTAAGCCCGTTGTAAAACCGACGAAGGCACGAGCGGTTTCGAGTAGACTGCGGCTAATGTCACTAAAAGCCAGCGCCTCTGAGACCGATTGC
>JBCBOC010000062.1:0-10515 GCA_039821475.1 Cyanobacteria bacterium J06632_22
ACTATAGCTCTCGCCACTTTGCTTAGCACGATTCTGGCACTTATAGCTCTCGCCACTTTGCTAATGACAATCCTGGCGCTCTAGCGCCCAGTACCGGAGCCAAGTGGGCCACTGTCGTGCACAAACCCTAAACCAAGACCTCAAAAAAGGAACTTCGTGGCGACGGCTATATTACAAGAGACCTTCTAACAGCACTCTTACAACACGATAATCGCTATCCTGCCGTAACTCATCCAGGGCGGGCTGAGCCCGAGGAACATCAAGGAACTTCAGCACCCGAGCAGCTCTTGCCCGGATCAGGCCATTACTGTCTGTTGTACATTCAATTAACAAATCTAAGGCTTCGTTAGATTTATCCGTTTCGTAGAGCCTGCGTAGATTTGCGATCGCAGCCAGCTTAACGGTGGCGTCCGGGTCTTCTAGCCCCAAACGGCACAGCCCCAAGAGCACGTCAGGATCATAAAGGTCCTCAAATGCAGCAAAGATGCTTTGGCGCACCAGCCAATGGGGATGCTCTTCAAAAATTTTGATCAGGTAAGGCAAAGACTCAGGGCCAAACTTAGATAGGGAGTTGGCCGCTTCTGCGATGACGTTGGGGTCCGTTTCCCGCTCGATCATATTGAGTAGCGTGGTAAACGATTCTTCGTTCCGCTTATACCCCAACCCCATGGCCACAAACGAACGGATTAAAAACTGCTGGTCATACATCCGTCGCTTCAGCAGGGGTACCACCACAGCAGACTCATGGTTGCGCAGCTCCGTAATGGCCTTCATTCTCGATTGAGGATTGGGGCTATCTAAGAAAGTTTCTATATCAGATATATCCATAGGATCCACACTAGCCGAGCCGACAACAACGGGGTTACAACATGCGCTGGGGTCACTAGGCTCAGGCATTTGTTAACTTATGTAAATTATAGCAGTGGCAAAATTAGTCTGCCGCCAACAAAACATGACTGACATCGTTAGAGGGTCGCGCTAGGTAAACCGGCTAACTTGCATCTTGTCTATAAGCTCGTCCTCAGCACCCCCAGCCCAAGCGGCAAAACGCTGGGCAATGGGCAAGAGCACCGCAAATGGGCTCGTAAAGCCAGAAAAAACCTGTAACCCCTCAACGCCAGGTGTAGGACCAATCAAGGGCAGACCGTCATGGCTAAAGGTGACTAGACAACGATGCCAGGCACCTGCGGCACTCTCTAGCATGGGTATTTGTTGAGTAATGGCGTGGCGCATTTTGGCTTCGCTTTCTGTCGCATTGGTATCCAGCTCGATCGAGGTATGAAAGCGGCTGATTTGCCCAATGCGCGTAAATCCATCCTTAAACTGCACCACACCCGCATCCAGAATCGGTGGCGCAATCTCGTGCCCGGCTTCTTGCCATAGGGCTTCGGCTTCTGGAGCGCTAGCCTTGGCCTCTGCATCAAAACGGTCCGCAATGGCCGGCATGATGAGCGTTCGCAGTTCGCCGCCCACCTGAGGGCAATCTACCACCTCGGCGTGGGTGTGATAAATCGGAATATGAATACCGATGGACTGCAGAATAAAACGGGTATAGCCGCCGGTTGAGATCGCAACTTGGCCTCCCACGTAGGCCTGGGTTGGCGTCATCACCCCTGTCACCGTATCGCCCACCCGCACCAAACCCGTCACCGATGAAATGAGATGCCGTCCTCCCAACTGACGAAAAGCATGATTAAAGGCAGCCACGGTTTTCGTCGGGTGAACATGGCCGTGTTTGACCGTTAGGGCACCAGCAATCGCATGTTTGTCCAACTGAGGTTCTCGCTCATGGGCCTCTGCGGGTGACACAAACTGAGGCGGTGTCTCAAACTTGCTGTAGGACTGGCGAATCGAGTCGACATCTGCCTCTAGCAGGAGGGTCAGCAGCAGGTCTAGCTCCCGAAACTCTGTGTCTGCCCCCAGCTCCGCCGACAGGGTGCGATGACGCTGAATGCCCGCCGCCATTAGCTCACGGGTGATCTCATCGGTGCCAGACCAGTAGGCAATACCGCCATAGCTATAGCGCGTACCGCTATCGGGACTGGCATCGTCAATCAGGAGTACCGACTGTCCTAATTTAGCGAGTTCATAGCTTAACGCGGCCCCCGCAATCCCATTACCGACAACAATCCAGTCCGTGGTTTGCATGGGGGTCAATCGTAATGAATAGATTTCTAAGGGTGAATCTGGCTGAGGATCAGCCGTAGTCGGTCATAATCGTCCTTCAACAGCAGACCGATCATACGACCGGCTTGCACCAGCCAGTCTCGATCGAGCTGACGCAGCTGATAGACCTCTCGCACCGCTGCCGCCACCAAACTATCCGCGGGGATACCGCTGACCTGTAGCAGGATTCGCAAAAAGTCGAGTTCTTCAGTAAAGGCCACCACATCGGCTGCCTCACAGCGCCATACCGCCTGGTGCACCTGGGGGGGACGGGGCGGCAGATGCTGGTAGAGAACAGTCGAGCTTTCCTGGGGTCGATAGCCGACAATGGCCACCCGAAACTCAGTCTTGAGCATGGCAAAAATCTGTGGCTGCTGCTCCCGCAGATCTTCAAGGGTCATCCCTAGGGCCCGGGCCCGGTGAACCGAGTCGATAGGGCTAGTTGTGGCATGGTAAACCACCCCAAAGATCTGATGCCCCGCCTCTTCGTCCATGGCCGTTACCCAACTACCAAAGGGGGGCATGGCCGGAAAGCTCAGATTTTCGGGCTCCAGACACTGGGCCAAGAACTCGGTGGTGGACGTTTCGATTACTTCTGCAATGTGGGCCGGATTGCGATCGCGAACGGCAAACTGCGGCAGGGGAAGTTTCATAATGCTCTTCTCAGCCCAGCGAGAATGACGTTACTTCTTACCCCGCTTCGGCTGCACCAATTCTAGTTCAGACATCTTAAAAGTAATGAGCTTATCCCAATTCCCCCCTTCAAACAGCACCGCAACTTTGCCATCGGTAATGCGCTGGACAAGACCCTGAAATCCGTAATAGGTGTCATCAACGTTAGTCACACGAACGGGGGAACCAGGAAGGAGCATAGGGTTGGAGAAATTGGCTACATTTTTAGCTTACTGGCAAAACCAGTGGAATAGTGAATGGTGAGTAGTGAAATAGTGCTCGCGATTTTAAAACTCAAGTGTCAAACAGCCGCTACTATCTCACCACTTCACTTAGCAAAGCGCCTTCTAGTCTGTAAATTTCAACCGATGCCGGTAGTTGGCCACCGATTCCACAATGCCCAAGGCAATGAAATTCGTCAGCAGAGCCGAGCGACCATAGCTCATCCAGGGCAAAGGAATACCGGTGATTGGGGCGACGCCTACGGTCATGCCAATGTTAATGACAACCTGGAAGACGATCATAGAGAGGACGCCGATAGCCAACAAGGACCCAAAGTTATCCTTCGCGTTTTGAGCAATGAGTACCAGGCGTAGGCACACCAGCCAGAAGGCAACAATAACTGCGATCGCACCGATAAAGCCCAGCTCTTCGCCAACGACAGAATAGATAAAGTCCGTATGGTGCTCAGGAATAAACCCGAGCTGCGTCTGGGTACCGTGGAACAAGCCGCGTCCCGTCAGCTGCCCAGAGCCAATCGCAATGCGCGATTGAATCAGGTGATAGCCACCCCCCAGGGGATCTTTCTCAGGATCTAGAAACAGGATTAGACGATCCTTCTGATAGTCCTGCAGCAGCCCCCAAAGGATATCTCCAAGCTTGCCCGAGATCGAGTTCACCGCCACTACCACAATCGTGCTGTAAAGCGACCACGGCAGCGTAATCCAAGCAATTACCCCCGTCACCACAACCCAACCAATCCACACCGGCACGGATATGTTGAATAGGATAGCCGCGATCAGGGGTGACCCTAACAACACCAGCCAGCCCGGGTTCATGTTGCTCCAATAGAGCATGCCAAGGGTAATCGCACCAAACACCAGCGAAGTCCCCAGGTCAGGCTGCAAAAACACCAACGCCCAAGGCACCGCCGTAATCGCGAGCGCCTTGAACAAGCCAAACAGGGTGGTCGAGTGCCGGTCCTTCAGCTCTGCCGCCAGAATAATAATGACGGCAATCTTGGCAAACTCCGAAGGTTGAATGGTCAACCCACCCACCTGAATCCAGCTTTGAGCACCGTTACCAACCACACCAATAAACATCACTGCAATCAGCGATAGGTTCACGATGCCGTAAATAATCCAGCGCCAGCTCAGCAAGTTTTCGTAGCGACCCCGCGCAATCCACAAGGCCAGCACCAAACCAATCCCGCCCGTAACCAAATGGTTCACCGCAAAGCTGTAATCGTTCAGGTGCTGTTGCGTACTGGCAATCAGCAACGACGCAAATACAGTAATGCCCACCGGCAACAAAAACAGCGTCCAATCAACCGACTGCCAGGGCTGCAGCCAGCTTTGCATGCGACGTTGAAGAAAAGGGGTTGGGGTCATAGGTCGGGGTTAACTTAGGGCTGCAACGGAGACTTTGGCGGCCACCTGCTGGGCAATTTCAACCAAGGCCTGGGCCGAGGCCGACTCAGGCTGGCTCACCACAATCGGCACGCCCTCATCGCCTCCCAGCCGCACGGGCATCTCCAGCGGCACGCAGCCCAGCAGGGGGACATCTAAGGCTTTCGCAGCCTTTTCACCGCCCCCCGAACCAAAAATGTCGTACTTTTTCTCCGGTAGATCGGGTGGCACAAAGTAACTCATATTTTCAACAATGCCCAACACGTTTACCCCAAGTTGGGTAAACATCTTGAGGCCGCGTCGGGCATCCGATAGAGCGACATCCTGCGGCGTCGTCACAATCACAACCCCGGCCATCGGCACAGCCTGGGCAAGGGTGAGCTGGGCATCCCCGGTCCCCGGTGGCAGGTCGACCACCATATAATCCAGCTCACCCCACTGCGCCTGATACAGAAACTGACGAATAATGCCGTTCAGCATAGGGCCACGCCAAATGACCGGCTGATCCGGATCGATCAAAAAGCCCATGGAGACCAAACTGACGCCATGGTTAAACGCAGGCTCCAAAACCTGCTGCCCATCGGCCCCGTCCTGCACCATCACATTGGCATCCTTCAGCCCCATCATGATGGGCGCGTTAGGACCATAGATGTCCGCATCGATCAGCCCCACCTTTGCCCCTGCTTGAGCAAGGGCGACCGCCAAGTTTACGGCGACAGTACTTTTGCCGACACCGCCCTTACCGCTCGATACGGCGATAATGTTTTTCACACCGTCGATGCCCTGCTGATTAGGCAGCGTATTCTTTTGCTGTGGCGTTTCTGCGGTGACGTCAACCGAAACGCTGGCTACGTCAGGCAGTGTTTTGACGGCTTTTTCACAGTCTTCAACGATAAACTCTCGCAGCGGACAGGCCGGAGTCGTCAGCACCAGCGTAAATGTCACGTGGCCGTTGTCGATTTTGACGTTGCGAATCATGTTTAGCTCGACCAGGCTCTTTTGCAGCTCCGGGTCTTGCACAGGCCGTAGCACGTCTAGCACGGCATCGGCACTCAGGGTCGGCGTCATAATTAATTGAGCGTCTAAAGCAGGTTTATTTTAGGTGGGGTTGCTGTAGCGCGCCCTGAACCCAAAGATTCAGCGGATTTGATACATCTACAAACGTAAAGAACCCCCTACAAATATTAACCCGACAGCCCGACCAGCAACCCGCCGATTAAAACAACCCCAAAAATATCCTGCATCGGACGTCGGTTAAGGGGTTGGGGTTGTTCAGCCGCATGGGCCAGTGCGATCGCAACCCGCGAGGCATAGGGACGCAATACCGACCAAGCCAATGGGGTCAGCCAGCCCCGGAGCCGCACGGTATAAGAGACTCGCGTACCGCAGACGGTCGATTCAATCCGATACACCACCCGCTCTTCCAGCCCAGGCACCGGCAGAATCCGCACACTCAAACGCTCACCGGGTAGCACGTTCTCCACAAAAATTTTGATCGGTAGCGGCGTCCAGCGAGTAAACACGCCGTAAATAAGTCCTGGCTTAGCCGTCAGCCCATTAGGCGCATTCGTCGAGGTAATCATCGGATGCCAAGAAGCAACGTTAGCCAAATCGATGACCGTCTGCCAAAGCCGGTCGACTGACGCGGTGCTGAGCACCTCGTAGGAGCGTTCCAGCGTTCGTTCTAGGGGACGCCTCACCTGTCGCCCACGGTTCAGCACAGGAATGCACTCAACAACGCGCCAAAATTGCCGCCAAAGCCGCTGCCACGGTAACTGCATCCATCCACTGCCCATAGGGAACTCCGCGCGAGATCGGTTCGTTTACAAGCCCTTTACGGCCCCTTTAACAAAGAATAGCAATGTTGATTCAGCATTTGAGCTAGCTGTTAACCTTTGCTAAGCAATGCCTGGGACCATAGGCAGGGGCCAAACAACGAATTACAGTAAAAAGACTCGCCAACGATACACTCTCAGGAAAGATTTTCCTGATCCACACGCTCTTTTGATTGTCAACGTTTGTCACACAGTATGTAGAAAGGCAACGTCGGATCAGAAATCATGATTCCATAGTATTTAACGTTGCACACCGCATTGATACGCCGTCCCAGCTTGGCTGTTGGGCTTTAGAACATTTCAGACTTACTCGAATAGACGCTCTATGACGCTTGCTTCTGCACCCCAGGTTTCCGGATCGAACTCGTCTACAGCTGGGACGCCTGTCTCGTCTCAACCTTCGGGTTGCCCCGCTGATTCTCGCAAGCGCGTTGCGACAGCTTTCAAGGCCCTGCAAGATAAAATCTGCGATCGGCTGGTGGAGGCCGACGGTGGTGGCAGCTTCCACGAAGACGCTTGGACTCGCCCAGAGGGCGGCGGTGGCCGTTCCCGCGTGATGAAGCAGGGTGGTGTCTTCGAGCAGGGCGGCGTTAACTTCTCTGAGGTCTGGGGCGAACAGTTGCCGCCCTCAATTCTACGGCAGCGGCCGGAAGCAGAAGGTCATGGGTTCTTCGCAACTGGCACATCCATGGTGCTCCACCCACGTAACCCCTACATCCCGACGGTACACCTCAACTATCGCTACTTCGAGGCTGGCCCGGTTTGGTGGTTTGGCGGCGGCATTGACCTGACCCCTTACTATCCGTTCGACGAAGACGTGGTCAATTTCCACAAGACCATTAAGGCAGCGTGCGATCGCAATCACCCCGAGTATTACCCCACGTTCAAGCGCTGGTGCGACGAGTATTTTTATCTCAAGCACCGCCAAGAAACGCGCGGCGTCGGCGGCATTTTCTTTGACTACCAGGAAGGTCGTTCCGGTGAGCTGTATCGCGGCCCCGACCCCAAAGGTCCTGCAGCTCAGCACAGTCAGCAGGTGGGCGAGGTACCGGCCCGCGATTGGGAGTCCATCTTTAAGTTCGCCCTCGACTGTGGCGATGCTTTCTTACCGGCCTATATTCCCATCGTCGAGAAGCGCAAAGATACCCCCTATGGCGAGCGCGAGCGTGATTTCCAACTCTACCGCCGCGGCCGCTACGTTGAGTTCAACCTCGTGTATGACCGAGGTACCATCTTTGGTTTACAAACTAAAGGTCGCATTGAATCGGTGCTGATGTCTCTGCCACCGTTGGTGCGTTGGGAATACAGCTTTAGCCCCGAAGAAGGCACCCCCGAGAAGCGTCTGTACGATGTCTTCCTCAAGCCCCAAGATTGGGTGAATTGGGACATCAAATAAACTTCACCCTGAACCTGTAACTCACTGAAATCGGTGGCTTGAATGGCCACCGATTTTTTTGGATAACAGCCTCCGAGCCGTGAGAAGAAGACGGCGTCATTCTCGAGGGCTATGGACATCTCTGGCGCTCAAGTACTGAGCATGGTCACCAAGTAGCCACCGTCGCGCACAAACCCCAACCAAGGGCTCTTGTGACGACGGCTATAAGTGCCAATTAAAAGGCGTACCCAGCCAGAAGCAGGTACGCCCTTTAAGCAAACTATGATGTTTAGCCATCACCTAGAAGCTAGGCGTCATAAACACTGACTTTCTTGCGGTTCTTACCTTTGCGCTCAAACTTCACAACACCGTCAATCAGCGCAAACAGGGTGTCATCGCTGCCGCGACCCACATTTTCACCCACGTGAAACTTGGTTCCACGCTGACGAATAATGATGTTACCGGCACGAACAGACTCGCCGCCATACTTTTTAACGCCAAGGCGTTTTGAGTTTGAATCGCGACCGTTGCGCGTACTACCTGTACCTTTCTTATGAGCCATGACTTTAATCTCCGTGCTTGTTCTATCCTAGCTGATTATTCTTTGCCGACTTACTCTTCTTCGGTGGCATCCGCGGCGGGCTCGGCACCCTCAGGCGCCGACAAAACCTTCCCCCCAACGTTGATGGAGTCCACCATCAAGCGAGTGAGCTCTTGTCGGTGTCCACGCTTCTTGCGAGTGTGCTTCTTGGGCTTCATCTTGTAGACGATGATCTTTTTACCCCGGCGGTGCTCCATCACGGTAGCGCTAATGCTCGCTCCATCTAACAGAGGCTGACCGATAGACACATCACCATCGTCCTCAACCAGCAACACCTTATCAATGGTGACCTTTTCGTCAGCCTCAACCGGCAGACGATTGATGTCATAGAAGCGACCGGGCTCGACTCGGAGCTGCGTGCCGCCCGCTTCAATAATTGCGTAAGCCATGGATTTCTTTCCTTTGCCGTACAGGTGCTGCGCTGAGCTTGTGACCTGGTCCGAGCAGAATTTTGCACAGAGTTAGATTATTGCAATCTAACAGCCCTACTGTCAATTCAAGTTTTACGCCAGTGGATTAGGGCAGCTCACCGACCACAGCTTGCCAGACCTGCATCACATGCCTTCCAGAATTCGGGGTTGAGTACCGGATTGGGTACCCCAGGTTTCCTGACGCTGCCACAGAGGGCCTGTCATATAAAACATTGGCCTACCGCCTATTTCTGGGGAAGGAGACATCACCGCTATGGCAGATTTACTACTGGGCATGTCGCAGCTCATGGCGCAAACGCCCAACACTGAGTGGGAACCGACGCCAGCGGTTCCAGACGCTGTCAGTCAGAGCAATCGCGAGGTGGCCACAGCCAATACCCCCCGCCCTCAAATCACAGCCCAGGCCATAGATAGTCCTCAGTTTGCAACAGAACCGGGCAACAAACTACAGCGGCTCCGGTCTACAACCCCCAACTCAGACAGGACTGCCGCTTTAGAGGATCTCCTGGCAACCGCTACAACCTCTGAAATCACCATCGACGACCTACGGACCGGGTTATTGAGTCGTGCCGATGCCTTTGACTTTTCTGGTGTGGCCTCAAGTGAGCCCGATGTGGCCATTGCCCTCCCAGAAAATCCCAACTTTGATTTTGCAGGCCTCACCGACAGCGTGCCTCTCCTGCCAGCAGAAACCGCGCCACCCCGGCCCGCAGTGCCCCGGCCCGCAACCGACACAGAAGCCCCTGCCGCCCTGCCCGACCTCACAGAGCTAGCCGACAAAGCCGCTGAAGCCTTTAACCAGCCTGCCCCCAACTTCACCCCGGCAGCCCCATCAACCGTACGCAGCCCAGACATTCTCAGCTATGCCACCACCCCTAGCGCCCTGGCGATGGCCGAGCAAATGCTCCAACCGGTACAAGGACCGCGCCCGGGTTCAGGTAGCCAGCTCTATCAGCAGCGGCAGGCGGCACTACAGGCGGGGACGCTCTACACCCGTCTGACACCGGATAGTTTCTATGAACAATGGGTCAACGGCGGCACCCACCCGTCCTACCAACAGTGGCAGGCCTTACTCGCTCAAGAAGCCCAGGCCGTGGCCAAAGGGCAGGGCAACAATGCACTCACGGTGGTGGTGGGCGACTCGCTCAGTCAGTGGCTGCCCACTGATATGCTGCCGCAGGATCGGTTCTGGCTGAATCAGGGAATCTCAGGAGACACGACCCAGGGCGTGCTCAACCGTCTCCAGACCTTTGCCAACACCCGGCCAGACACCATCCATGTGATGGCTGGGGTTAACGACCTTAAAAATGGTGCGAGTGAAGCCCAGGTCCTAGCCAATCTGGAGCAGATTATGCAGCAACTCCGGCAACAGCACCCCAACGCAAGGATTGTAGTGCACTCAATTTTGCCCACTCGGCTAGCGAATATTCCTAGCGATCGTATTCGCGCCCTCAATGCCCAAATCGAACAGGCTGCACTCCAGCAGCAAGTGGTGTATCTGGATCTGCACCCTAGCTTTATCGATGATGCGGGACAGCTGCGCTACGAACTCACCACCGATGGGCTACATCTGAGTCGCCTGGGATATCAAGTGTGGCAAATTGCGCTCCTGTCGATATAGCTGCAAAGACTGCACGGCCAAGGTTCACTGGTTTAGTTGCGCCTGGAATCAATCCTTGGACAAGGAAACGACCAGTGCTGTAAACGAGAAAGTTGAGGCGCATCACCGTCCTTGATAAAGGATTCCATGAATCCGCAACCTAGACTATGGGCCAGATGTTCAGACCGGGCATGATATCATGCCCGG
>JBCBOC010000227.1:0-6242 GCA_039821475.1 Cyanobacteria bacterium J06632_22
AGGGCCATGAGAGTATTCAAGGCTATACAGGCGGGTATTTTTGGGAGCGCAATACACTGGCTGCTCAAAAGCAGGTCCAGCAAGCTATGCCCGCAGGCTAGGGATGCCCCTGGAGACGGTGGCAAACCAAATGTCTTCGGAGGCATTTTTCCAATTTCGCTTGGCCCCTCGTCCTTTTTCACGTTCCCAGGTAATGCGATTACGAATGGTGAGATGCTGCTCGATCACCGCAGCAACCGTACTAGAGGATTGCCAATCACAGCAGACATAGACCGATGCGGTCGGCTTCAGCAGCCGCAGCAGCGGCGTAAACCATTCAGCAAACCAGGTTTCATAATCAGCAGGCGACTTAGGGTTGAAAACCCGGGCATTAAAAGTTTTCCGGCGATTGTAGGGCGGATCTAAGATCAATAAATCCACACAGCTATCCGGGAGACATGCGATCGCACTTTGCATGGACTGATTCAACGTTCGGTCTAAACAGTCCGCCACCGTCGGGCAAGACTGAGTCAACCGCAGTAGCCGCTGACGATATCGATAATGCTCTGCCTCACTCAGGACTAACGTACGATTGCGGTTAGCTCGGGGACGAAAAAAAGTCACAGTAGCGTCTTCAAAGGATGGGGCGATGGCCACCCGGGACATCAACTGCGTCTTCGCACGACAAACATTGCAGGAGTACCCTAGCGGGTCCCCTAACCACGAAAACGGAATAGATATCTCATTTGATAGGCGATCTCGACGGATCCCCATATCAAAACCAGGTTTACAGAAGCAGCCTACCCAGACCTGTGCGCCAGGTTAGCCCCTCACCCAAGATTTTCTGAAATTCTTGCGGTCGCCGAAGTGCTCGGGACAGTTTCTACTGCTGACATCCTTGGGGTTGGAGCCCCTCGACGCCATCGCACGGATTAACCATCCCCTCCACGGCTATAGCCAAAACCTGACATTTTAATTTCTCTTTTACGGACACTCGTCGGATAAGCCGCGCCCCAAAGGACAACATTTTCACGCTCATCGCCCAGCACGTCGTCGCAGCTCAAGTGGCGGAGGTTGCAGCTCCGGCAGCCGCTCTCTCGACGGTAGAACGGACATCAAAAAAAGGGCTGGCATTCGACATACCAGCCCTCAAGATGAAACGCTTACTATGGGGAAACGTTACGAGCTCCCCATATCGACAGAAACGGTTAAGCCAACCTAGACAGCTTGACGACGACGAGTCTTAACCAGACCGAAGGCCGCAAAGCCCAACAATGCTGCTGCAGACGCCGGTTCAGGCACATCATTAGGGTCTTCTTCAGTATCTAGCAGGCCCTTCACCACGAAGACCACATCGTTGTAGTCCCAGTCACTATTCTCATCCTCGGTCTGATCCTCAAAGCCCAGCAACAGGAACTCACCAGACTGATAGACGTTCAAGTGAGTCTCACCGTTAGGATTCTGACTTGCATCTGCGCCAAACACATTGCCTGTCTCAGATGTTAAGAAGAAGTCCAGCACCGTACCGCTGCCAAAGCTGCCAAGCTGCACACCTTCGCCCAGCGCTAGGGGACCCGCGTGGTTTCGATCGTAAAAGCTGTCAGGGGTATTTACGTCATCCCAAATGGTGGTGACGGTTTCACCACCATCCGTGGAGTAGCCAAACTGGTTAATATAACCCGCACCTTCGTTGACAAAGTAAACTTCTACACCATCAACGCCAGCTTCCCACGTCAAATCAGCGGGATTTAATGCCGTGAGCTGATCCTCTCCCAGCCCCTCTTCCTCAGGGTTGATGTAGCTGTTAAACAGCGCCCAGTCTTCGTAACTCAGGCCAAACGCACCGCCTAACTGGTTGTAATACTCTTGCTCAGTTGGCGGCGTAAATGCGTTTGCCACACCCGTAGAGGCTGCCGTTAGAGCAATGGCAGATCCCAAAACCACTAGTGGCTTTAGTAACTTCGAATTCATGGATTGGTTTCTCCCGAAACAGTGCTTCAATCGAGTAATAAACAAACTCTTGCCAGGAGTCCAAAACGAACTTCTAGCAATAACTTCAACGTCAGTATCGTTGGTCGACTGTATTGATTTAAGCGGAAACATAAGCCCATAAATCACCGTGCAAGCACGCAACAAAAAGTAAATTTATGGCCCGAAATAAGCATCAAATTTGATGCTAAAAAACATCAAATCAAAAAGACTTAACTGGTATCGGATTAGCACCTAAGTAAAATCAAGCTAAATGAGTCTAATAGTTTTGATTTCAACTCCGAAGAACCGCCTGATTACCCCTTAAAAACGTTGCCATGATCGGCAATATCGAAGCTTAGCTAACGCTAAGAAGCCTTCACTAGCGGCGCCTAGCGGCATTCGTTAACTGAGCCTGAGCCCATACCAGCCTGCTCCCAGGTCAATTGCCGTGTCCAACTTCAGATCGCCAGAATTAACACGTAAACCAATACATCTATCGCTGACGGCATCACCCAAGTACATTTACGGAGCCCGCTTTAACCCCCAAACGCCACATCATCTCTATGCTTGATCGGTGGCCATCGACAGCACCCATACAGGCGTTCAACCGACCCCATAGAGCGCTGCACCCCCCTAAAGACCGTCGACAGTGGAGAGCAACCCTTTAGAATGGAGAGCACATCGGCCCTATGCCCATCACTATTGGGCGTCCATACTTGCCCTATGAATGTCAAAATTGTCCGAAGTGGCAAGCGCCGTAGACACCACCACACCCGCACCGCAGTTAACTTTTAACGGTTATGTTTGAAGCCCTCTCGGAACGATTTGAATCTGCCTGGAAATCCCTGCGGGGCCAGGACAAAATTTCTGAAACAAACATTCAAGAGGCGCTACGCGAAGTCAGACGCGCACTGCTCGAAGCCGATGTCAATCTGAAGGTCGTCAAAGGCTTCATTGAAGACATCAAGGAAAAGGCCCAAGGTGCAGAGGTTGTCTCAGGGGTCAATCCTGACCAGCAATTCATCAAGATTGTCTACGATGAGCTGGTTGGCGTCATGGGCGATACCAATGTCCCCTTGGCCAAAACGGACGATGGCCCGACCGTAGTTCTCATGGCAGGTTTACAGGGCACAGGTAAAACAACGGCAACAGCTAAATTGGCGCTACATCTGCGCAAGCAATCGCGATCTACGCTCCTCGTCGCCACGGACGTTTACCGACCGGCGGCCGTCGATCAGCTGATCACACTAGGCAAACAGATCAACGTTCCCGTTTTTGAACTGGGCACCGATGCTAATCCGGTAGAAATCGCTCGCCAGGGCGTGGCCCAAGCCCGCGCAGAAAATATTGATACGGTCATCGTCGACACGGCGGGTCGCTTACAGATTGACCAGGACATGATGGCTGAACTCAGCCAAATCAAAGACACCATTAGCCCCGATGAGGTGCTGCTAGTTGTCGATGCAATGACCGGTCAAGAAGCTGCTAACCTCACCCAAACCTTCCACGAGCAGATTGGCATCACCGGGGCTATCCTCACCAAAATGGATGGCGACTCCCGCGGGGGCGCGGCGCTATCGGTCCGTAGAATCTCCGGGCAACCGATTAAATTTATTGGGGTCGGTGAAAAAGTCGAAGCACTACAGCCGTTTTACCCCGACCGCATGGCCTCCCGGATCCTAGGGATGGGGGATGTCCTCACGCTGGTGGAAAAAGCCCAGGAAGAGGTCGACATTGCCGATGCCGAAAAGCTCCAAGAGAAAATTCTGGAAGCCCGATTTGACTTCAATGACTTCTTGAAGCAAACCCGACTCATGAAAAACATGGGTTCCCTCAGTGGCATCATGAAGCTGATTCCTGGCATGTCCAATAAGCTATCTGCCGATCAGCTGCAACAGGGCGAAGCCCAGCTCAAACGCTGTGAAGCCATGATCAACTCCATGACCAAGACTGAACGCAGCGATCCCGATCTCCTGGCTAATTCACCCAGTCGCCGTCGCCGCATTGCCCGAGGCTCTGGCCACGATGACAAGGCGGTTGGCAAGCTCATCAGTGACTTCCAACGGATGCGCTCTATGATGCAGCAAATGGGTCAGGGGGGTCTCCCCGGTGGATTTCCCGGCATGGGCGGTGGCATGCCCGGCATGGGTGGGATGCCCGGCATGGGTGGGATGCCCGGCATGGGTGGGCAACGTCCTGGATTTCGCGCACCGGGCGGGAAAAAGTCCAAGAAAAAAAATAAGAAGAAGAAGGGCTTTGGCACCCTCTAATTTGGCACCCTCTAAGAAGCATCATCAGGTTCGCTGGCGGGACGGCAACAGCATAAATCTTAGGTCTGCCTGATAGTTTTTCTATGGGTTAGGTGCACCCTGTCATATAGGTGTAGCTGCCCAAAGCTGCCTTAGACGCCATCACAGTCGTCCTCTCGATCTAGTTACGTTAGCGTTGGTTGCGCGCCTAACTCCAGTACTGAACTGCCAGAATGTCCTCGGCAAACTGGTGGTGTGATCGGGGCACACTTTGTCACAGATTTAGTCGGCAGACTAGCGGTACGCGTAGGTTCGTTTTGGCATGGGCTTGAAGCCTTTCGGGTTTCATGGCACGGGTGATTCATACTTGTCATTCATGCATGACGGTGTGCTTACAGCTCATCGTTGTTACTCCCACCGTTATTACTGTCATCGTTATTACTCCCACCGTTATTACTAAAAGTTATGAGAAAACTTCTAGCCCTCTGTGCGATCGCAACCCCGTTACTGATGTGCGATCTCGCTCAAGCTGCGCCAGGCCAATCCGTTGATGAAGTCAAAGCCTGGATGCAAGGGCATCCCACCCTTCGGGCCACTGCAGGCGAACGCTTACAGGTACAGAGAACCGAAACCCCTGCCCGTCGGTTCACTTTTCGGGCCAGTATCTTTCCAATTGGCGGTACCAGTAACGACGACGACACACCGGCCATTCTCAACCGCGACATTAACCGCAGCCAGATTCGGACCGAAACATTTATGCTCGTCGATGTGGTCGACGGCGTTGAATATGCCGATCTAGAGGAAGCACTCCGCGTCATCTACGGTCCCGATCTTTACGCGGATTACCGCCGCTCGTCCTCCACACGGCTCTATCCCGTCTCATCACCTTCCCGACTGTTACGCCCCCATCGCAGCGATGCCCGTGGTCAAGTCAGAGTGGGCGACGCCTACGGCTATTGGCTAGAGCTTATCCCCAACCCTGATGGAACCGTAAATACCGGCAGCATTACCGTCGTCCTTCCAGAAGATGTTGATCAGCTTCTGGCTCACCTAGAGCAAACGGGACGCTAGGACGCTACACCCTAATGCCAACTCAAGTGTGTAAACGGTGATGAACTGATGGTGAAGCCACCACTTCACCTCACCCCCTCCTCCGCCAAAATTGGCCTAAGCAACGTGACAAGCGCAGTATCATGAATCAGGGTCATTCACCCTGGCTCCCAGTCAATCTCTCACTGGTTTGGCCAGGACTGGGACACATTTATCAACAGCAATGGTTACTCGGAGTAACGCTGGCCACACTATTTCTGGGCTGTAGCAGTCGCAGTGGTTGGGAGATTTTTGCCGCCAACGGCCAAACTCGATGGGGATTTATCTATCTCACAGCATCGGTCTTGATCTACGCGATCAGCCCTTGGTTGGCCTATCGTTTGCACGGGCAGTGGTCGCCGCCACACCAACAACCCGTCAGCCATTTAACCCCATCTCGGCCAGCCTTGACCCAACGAGTATCCCATGGAGCGCCCAAAGATCCTTGGTACAGCCTCTTTTTAGAGCACTTTCTACCGGGCATGGGCCATCTGTATATCGGTCAGACCCTACTGGGGGGCACCCTGCTATTGCTGGGGGTAGGACTGGCCTACGCCGCGAATAACGTCACCTTAAGCTTACTGCCCCTGGCCTACAGCATCTGGGCAATTGGGGGTTACCATGCCTACCGCGCTACTCGCAACTTATTGCCACAGCGATGGAGAATCAATCTAGGTGCAGACCACCCAGCAGCCCGACAGACATGGGCCATCTTGATCGTCTCAGGGGTAATGATGCTCAAGCTTTTTATCGGCTACACCCCAACCTGGATCAACCAAACCGTCTTACAGTGCATTGTCCCTAGTACATCTATGCAGCCCACGCTGCAAGTGGACGATCGCATATTTGTCAGTCGTCACCGCCAGTACCAGCCACGGCAAGGTGACATCGTTGTCTTTCTGCCCACAGCTAGTGCTATCCAGACCCTCAAGGCAGATCCGACAACGCTTTTTG
>JBCBOC010000285.1:0-5648 GCA_039821475.1 Cyanobacteria bacterium J06632_22
CCAAAAACACGCTGTGGATGGTTTGAGCTTCGCCGGAAATCTGTACACTGACGGACCCATAGGCGAATCATTGTACGGATGTTTGAGCAACTAGCGAATAGGCAAATGGTCTTCAGATATACCTTGCTTCAGACGCTATGGATGAAGACGATGCCCGCAAGTAACAGTGCCAAGGGCTCTAGGATTTCTTAAATCTTTGCCTGGTTTCCGAGTAGGGTTTATTTTCTCTTCAAACCATACTGCGATTGAGGACAGCATTGAGCCTAGGCTAGTTTTCCTTAACGTTTGCGTTTTGTCGTGTTTTTTGTCGGAATGCAGGCAAAATGGCCTTTAATGGGGGCATATGCAGAACATTGCATTCCTGTCATCGCGTATGATGCCTAGAGAAAACCTATAGGTGACATTAAGTTTTCTGTCGGATGGGTAATTCAACTTAACTTTGCCATGTCGCTTGCTCATGCAATTTTGGCGTCGCTGCTGGAGTGCTCCCATAGTGGTTATGACCTGGCCAAACGGTTCAATGGATCGGTAGGGTTTTTCTGGCATGCTAGTCACCAGCAGATATATCGTGAGCTGTCCCGTTTAGAATCAGCAGGGCATTTGAGCTGTGAGCTCATTGAGCAAGATAGTCGGCCTAACAAAAAGGTTTATTCCATTACCGACAGTGGGCGTTCGGCTTTAGGGCAGTGGATTAGCCGTCCAGCCAAAGCTCCGCCGATTAAAGATGAGCTATTGATCAAAGTGTTTGCCGGGCATCTGATTTCTAAAGACCGGTTAGTAGACGAAATTCGCCGTCATTACCGCCAGCACCGTCTCAATCTAGAGGCGTATCAGACGGCCCTATTGACTTACGAGGAAGACCTATATCGATTGTCTGCAATGCAGAAATGTCAGTATGCCGCGCTACGTGCTGGTATTCACTACGAAACAGCCCGATTGGCCTGGTGTGAAGATGTGATTCGGTTACTGATGGTCGATGAGTGACGCTGTACCCTGGCGTTGCCAGGGATACGCCCCGGCCTGAAAGTCCTGATCCAGTTGCCCCGAGACGTTCTCTAAGGGGGGGCAACCTGTTGATGGCCTTTATTTCCGTGGTGGGTCGTGGATCGCTGATAGTCTATCGACGGCTGATACGGAACCTGTGGGGTAAGGAACAATACGCTGCACATTACCGTAGTCTCACTGATGAGGTCGGGGACAGGGGCAGGCAACTTGTGGCTAGCGCTAGCAGAGATGGAACGGTCTTTGGGCACTCTAGATTGGGTGCGGCACGTGCTATGACACGCGCTACAAATGGCGTAGACGATATAGCCGTCTCCACAAGGCTCTTTTTGGAGGCCCCTTTTTGGGGGGATGCGCGACGGCGGGCCACCTGGCGACCCTATCAGGCACTTGAGCGCCAGAAATGTCCTCAGCAAAGTGACGGGCGCTATAAAATTATCCTTCAGCTGACAAGACATGTCGCTTCCCATTGTGGTAAACGAAAACCAGGTCAAAATATTTAACTTCTATCAGCAGGGTAATATTTATCAGGCCACGGTATTTAGGCGTCGGTTGCACAAGCTCGTGCGCCTGTTTGACCTGGCCAGTCGAACTGCGGCTTACACCCTCGGCTATGCTCTCGCGGAGAACGATGATGGGGTGCTCATTACCGTTGGATTAGATGGCTACAAAGTTTGGACCGATCTTCGATCGAGTGTTGCGCCTCAACCCGTTTGCCAGCTTGATTAGCCACATCTAGCTGCGATATCTCTCTAGCTTTCTAAACAGCGCGACGACCGTCATCTAACCTGCAAGACTCATGATGATTGACAATAATGGCCGGGAGAATACTGGGTATGAACGTCCCTCTGGGACCCGCTCAAGTGGTGCGGCCCGAGCGGGGGCCTATGACTACGATGTCAACGTCATTATGGGGATTGCAGTATTTAATCTGGATGGGCTACCCCAAGAGTATTTCATCACGCCGGACAATCGGGATACGGCTTGGGTCCAAATGGTCTTTCAATCTTTGGGGTTACAGGCTTTAACTGCAGAAGCCTTAGGGGCTCAATCCTTAAAGTACACCATCGTTCAAACGAGGGATGGTGATGCGGTGATTATTCGGACTGTCGAACGATTTTTGGCGCTGTTTGTGAAGCGCAGCCGACCCCAGATGATCCCGAGCGTAGAGCCGGAGTGGATTGATTGGGTCTGTCAATTTGAGGCTAAAGCGTTGCGATCGCACCCTCACTTCCGCGCTGCCTGAGAAACTTACCAATCTTGCGGCTGCCTATTTCTATCTTTAACCTTCGAACATTGGCTGTGCACCTATCTCCGGACGTAGCGCAGCGCGCCGTTGTGAATTTGAACGACGGGGTCATTGAAGGCGCGAACCAAATTCTCATCGTGGGTGGTGACCACCACCGTGATGCCAATAGCATTCAGCTTCTTGAGAATTTTGATCACTTGCCAGGAGTTGTCAGCATCTAAGTTGCCTGTGGGTTCATCAGCCAAAAGCAGTGGCGGTGTCCCGACGACTGCCCGGGCGATGCTAACGCGCTGTTGTTCTCCACCAGACAACTGCTCGGGAAAGCAGTTTGCCTTATGCTGTAGCCCCACCATCTTGAGCGTGGGTAGCAGTCTTCGATTGATTTCTTTGCGAGAATATCCCTGGGCCCAGAGGACAAAGGCTACATTTTCGGAAACCGTTCGTCTAGGAATCAGCTTGTAATCCTGAAAGACAACTCCAATCTGGCGTCGCAGTAGCGCCAGTCGGTTGCCACGAAGTTTTGAAAGGTTGGAGTTATTTACCCAGACTTCCCCCTTGTTAGGGCGCTCCTGACCATAGAGCAGCTTCAGGAAGGTCGACTTGCCTGCGCCAGAGGTCCCCGTTACGAAGAGGAACTCGCCCTTCGGTACTGTGAAGTTGACCTGGTTTAGCGCTTTGCAACCATTGGAATAGGTTTTGCAAACCTGCTTGAGTTTGATAATAGAAACCGATTGCTGTGCGGTTTCTGTTGGTGGGGTAGGCGATGTTGTCGGACCAGAAGCGGGGCGCTGTCGACTGTTTGGGCTAGGGCGATGCGGGGCTTTGGGCGGCGCAACAACAGAGGTCATAAAATTGCGTGAGTTAACATCGAGAGGTTGTTGGGGCAAACACTTTGCCCTGTCCAATGGGGGCTGGATTACTGCCAATCTGGGCAATAACAGCTCTAGGATGGGCTTAGAGTCAAATGCGCTGCGTAGGACGATCGCGTGAGGATATTAGCGCCAATTAAGGATTGGGTAAACACCCAAGGGCCATAAACGCCAAAGGATAACGAGGGACTGTGTGTTACAAGACACCTCAATCAAGTGGCTAGCATCAACAACAGCCATTACAGCCATTGAGTAATCTAGCTAAGTTAATCTAGGGGGATTCTACCCGAAAGTAGTAAAAAATTAACAATATTTGTTATTGTACTACTCTTGTTTGTAACGGATGATACCCTGGCCTGTGTCAAATACAGCGCATTTACGGTTATGAGGTCTGCTGCCGTTGCCATTTGTACATGAAGGCGCGTCCGACAAACTTAGGTAGGGCTAGCATCCGTCTCCAACGCCAGGGTTCCTGATAGAGCCGATAGAGCCACTCTAGGTGATTATCACAGAACCATTTTGGGGCTCGTTCTTTAACACCGCCCCAAATATCAAAGCTGCCGCCAACACCGATCCATGCAGCGTTGGGTACTAGATGGCGATGCGCCTGGATCCAGAGTTCTTGACGGGGTACCCCCAGGCCGACAAAAATGACCGTTGGGTTGAGGGTCTGGAGTTGAGTGTAGAAGGCGGGCTGTTCTTCCTTTGACAAATAGCCATGCTGTACTAGGGCAATATTTAGGTCGGGACACTGATCTTGCCAGTGGAGTGCCGCTTTGTCAGCAACACCCGGTGCGCCACCGTAAAAGAGAGCTGTCTCATCAGCGTGGAGCCGCTTTAAAACGTCGGCCGCAAACTCAATGCCAGGATACCGCTTGAGGCGTAAGCCCTCTATCCAGCGAAAGTAAAGCTCGATCCCTGAACCATCGGGAATCACCAGATCAGCGGTTCGAATGGCGTTTTGCAGGGCCAGATCGGTTTCCCCTTGCATGCACATTTCGGCATTGAGGGTGACCACATGGGTGCCTTTGCCTTGACGGGCTTGACTTAACAGCCAGCCAGCATAATCAGCTGTGCGGTGTACCGGAAACCCCAGCACGTGAAGCTTTTCTAGCGGATTGGAGTCTGCCAGTAGCGTCATTTTTGTGGTCCTTACTGCCAATGGTGCGTACTGCCGATGGTGCTGCTCTGATGCGGGATCAATTTCAGTGGCAGTCTAGCCTGTTTTGAGCATTTCCGTACAGGGCCGGTGGGGTAATACGGAGATAGGGGGGGATGTCGTCTCAGCCCATTGCGCTGTTGGTGTGGTGTATCGATGGCATGACGGCTTATGACACCATGGGACGATCTATGGGACGATCTCTGTGAAAGGCTATGCGATTCCTACCGAGAGCTGGTCTCAGTCATCCACCATTAATAATCCATTTCTTCTTCGTATTCCACGACTTTCTTCTTCTGTGGAATATTCAGCGGTGGTGCTTCGTAGGGCTGCTCGTCGGTCCAAGATTCCGGGGGCGGCGCTTCCGCATAGCGGGGTTCGGGTTCAGCGCGCTGGGGACGGGTTTCTTCTCGACGGTAAGACTCTTGACGCCGAGCTTGTGGGGCTGGTGTGGCCATTCCAGAGGGCAACTGGTTGGAGGCGGACATCGGCATGACATAGCCGTCGTCTTCGCGTTCCCAGGGGGCACCACCGATGCCCAGGCGCTCTAGAATGCCGACACTAATTTGAACGAGCTTCTCTTCGGAACCTTCAAAAACGATGATCCGATCTGGGCCAGTGCTGACAATTTCTTCGACCGGGAGTTCATAGCTGCTGATCACCTGATCAGGGATCTGAGGGAGGCCGACGGAGGCAATTACGATAGATTGGAGCTTGCCGCTGACAATATCGAACTTAAAACCGCGCACTCGGCCCAACATGTCCCCAGATTCAGTGATGACTTCACTGCTGACCAGATTGCTGTAAGGGGCCATGCTGATGTCGTCTTCGATGGCGTCGTCATCGTCGACGAGGATGACGTCCCCAATTTGACGAATGCTGCTCAGCAACATGATTTGCTCGTTGCCTGAGACAACCTTGGAGAGAGCATTTTCGCGTAGACCTAGGGCAACGACTTCGCCGCGGTCGACATCGACCCACATTTGGCTGACGACGCCCAGTCGTCGCCCGGTGGTACGGGTGATGACCTGGGTTCCAAGCATGTCGGAGCGAAGGCGATTGTTTTCGAAGGACATATTTTATGGTCGGCTGCGGGAAGCGAGGTTAGATTATCGCTATTCGATACATCATACAAAGAATTGTAAGCGACGCCGGAAGGGATGGTAAATGGCGGGTTAGGTAGGGATTGCCGGAGGGCGGGGGGTAGGCCAAAATACCTTTTACTGGGTCAAAGCATTGCCAGATGGGTGGAACGCTGCCCTGGTAATCCTTGTAGCTTGGTGTGTTGCTATTCTTCCGCGAACTTCCGTTCCAATTGCGCTCTAAAACCGTTCCATTTTCTCTATACCGAGGCGCTTTTAGCGGCGCC
>JBCBOC010000148.1:0-7575 GCA_039821475.1 Cyanobacteria bacterium J06632_22
AGGCCACCGGACTGAACCACACTGTGCTGACCCAGCAGGCACATCCGGACTTTAGTCCGGTGGGCTGGCATTTGGGCCACATTGCCTTTACGGAGTCACTTTGGGTTTTGGAGCACTTGGCCGGGCAGCCCTGTCCGTTCCCCCACTATCGCCAACTTTTTGCCGCTGACGGACTCCCCAAGGTCCAGCGACAGCAGTTGCCAGACTGGAAAACATTATTGGATTTCTTGGCGGTGGTGCGCGATCGCACCTTGGACTATCTGGATACTGTTCCTGCCGAGACATTACGCCAACAGTTGCGTCTGTGGTGTTGGCTGCTGCAACATGAGAGCCAACATTCTGAAACAATCACCCTGGTGATGGCGCTTCATCGGTTGCAGGGCCAGTCGACGCCCCTGGCCGATTTGCCCAGACAGCCCCAGCCTTGCCCGCCGCTCGCTCAGCCCATGGTCAATGTTCCTGCTGGTGAGTTTTTAATGGGCTATGGCGGGATCGATGCTATCGATAATGAAGGCCCCCAACATCCGGTGTTTGTGCCGGAATATTGGATCGATGCCACCCCGGTAACCTGTGCGCAGTATCAAGACTTCATTGATGCCGGCGGTTACCATAGCCCCCAATGGTGGAGTGCCGCAGGTTGGGCCTGGCTACAGCAGCATCTGGTGCGGCAGCCGCTGTACGGCTCCAGCCATCCAAATCATCCGGTCTCGGGCGTGAGCGGCTATGAGGCGGAAGCCTATGCTCGGTTCGTGGACAAGCGCCTGCCCACTGAGGCGGAATGGGAGAAGGCGGCCAGTTGGGTGCCCACCACGGGACAAACCCAGCGATTCCCCTGGGGCAATACACCGGAGGGCTTATCCAGTTGTAACTACAACCATTTGGTTGGACATGTCACCGATATTGCGATCGCACCCCAGAATCGCAGTCCTGTAGGCTGCTATGACCTCCTGGGCAACGTTTGGGAGTGGACCCGTACCCGCTTTGATGGCTACCCCGGCTTTGCGGCCTATCCCTACAAAGGCTATTCCCAGGTCTACTTTGACCAACGGCATTGGGTGCTCAAAGGGGGCAGTTGGGCCACCCGTCCTTGGGTGTTACGCAACAGTTTTCGCAACTGGTACACGCCGGATGTGCGGTCGTTATTCATGGGTTTTCGCTGCGTGAAAGATCCAGCGTGATACATACTCAGCTAACCTTAATCTCTAGATCATCTGGCTGCGTTCCGTGATCCCCTACCATAGAGAGCGCCCTTGACCCAACAGGGTCAGCTCCTATCACACTGTATGGAAACGACGCTTTTTTCCCCCCGCCCTGCTGCTCATCCGCAGGACCGCCTGCGGATCGAAACCCTCCTCACAGCGCAGGTCGAAGACGGCCAGGATGTTATCTCTGGCCTGACCCATCACCCCAAGGCGCTGCCGCCCAAATACCTCTACGATCAGCGCGGCTCAGAGCTGTTTGAACTGATTTGCGCTTTGCCGGAGTACTACCCCACCCGTACCGAAGCTGCGATTTTGCAGCAGTACAGCGGGGCGATTGCCCGCCGCACCGGTCCCTGCGAACTTGTGGAATTGGGGAGTGGCAGTTCTACCAAAACCCGATATCTATTTGACGCCTACGCGCAGGCCGGATTGCCGCTGCATTACGTTCCGGTGGATGTCAGCGGAGACATGCTGAAGTGCAGCGCTCAACAACTTTTGCTGGACTATCCCAGCCTGTCCATTACGGGATTGGTGAGCACCTACGAACCGGCACTACAGCAGCTTCCCCCTACGGTTCTCCCGGCGCGAATGGTGGTGTTTCTAGGGAGCACGCTGGGCAATTTGTCCCCTCAAGAGTGCGATCGCTTTCTCAGTCAGGTGAGTCAGGCGCTTAACCCGGGCGATTACTTTTTGCTCGGTGTTGACCTACATAAGGAGACTGCGGTTTTAGAGGCGGCCTATAACGATAGTCAGAATATTACGGCCGCCTTTAATCTCAATTTGCTGAGCCACTTGAACTGGCGCTTTGGAGGTGATTTTGAACCCCAGTTGTTTGATCATGTTGCTTTTTACAACGAAGCCCAGCACCAGATTGAAATCTACTTGGAAAGCCAAACGGCGCAATCCGTGCATTTCAACCGATTAGGCCTAACGGTATCCTTTGACGCCCACGAAAAACTGTTGAGTGAAATCTCTCGTAAGTTTGAACTCAGTGCCATGACAGCGCAACTGGCTCAGCATCACTTGACCGTGTGCGACGCTTACACCGACCCCAATCGCTGGTTTGGCTTGATTTTGGCACAGCGCTAGTCGGGACTATCAGCCAGTCCCCAAGAGACGAAGATATCGCGAACATTGAGTCGGTTTACTGACTCTAATCGGCTTGATCTAGGCTTTTGGGCTTTGCTTGGACGGTCTAAGCATCTGCAGGTTGAACCCGGTAATATAGCCGTCGCCACCACGTTCCTTTCTTTGGGCCCTGTTTTGGGCCCTTGTTTGCACGACGGCAGGCCACTTGGCGACCATACTGGACATTTGAGCGCCAGAATTGCCCTAAGCAACGTGGTGGCGAGAGCTATATTTTCGCGATATCGGCACGATGGACATCACTTCACCCGGCTGAGGCGTCTTGCAGACCCGAGTCGTTGGGAGCTTATTCGGCAACAAGCTCAGTATTAACTTCATTCACGGGACGGAGTCTGAGTTCTTCAGACTCTGACCGGGGATAAAGATTAAAAATCTCTCGCATGACGTCGTCGACGGCTTCATAGCTGATCGCGCCAGTCTTATCAAAGCGAATGTCACCCGCTTGATCAAATAGAACAGTTTGTGGTACGGAGCCCTTGAAATACTGGCCTACTTCGTTTTTATCGTAACTGCCCTTGACTGGGATGGAATCGGCAGCAATGGGAACAAAGTTAGCGACTCGTCCATAGGGGGCCTGTAGCTGAGAAATAACGGAAGAGTATTCTTTACAGTCGCTGCTGTCGTCGACATAAAAGAACAGTACAATCGGGCGTTGCTGCTTGAGTGAGGTGGGGAAGTCGACCCGCGGGGGAACGATGGAACCATTGCCAGCATACAGTGCAAAGATATTGCCGTCATAACGGTCGTCATTGCGACCGGCTAGGGCGCTGGGTTGCCAGAAGGTCAGTAGACAAACAGCCAGCAATACGGCGCAGAGTAAGCGGCGGGTGGGGTACCAAAGGTTGGCCAGCGCCAGCACTGACTTATCAGTTCGCATCCGAAAATCCTTTTCTCAATCCTTATTCACCCTACCGCACTATTGCGTTCGTCGAGTTGCTAAGGACCTGTCCTGCCATTGAAGTTCTTTCGCCTAGAGCCTCTCGACGCAGTTGGATGCGTTTACGGCCTCTTCGGCGCTCTACACCTGCACGAGCAGCGCCGAAGGCAAGTCATCCGTCCTCAGCCTGAGAGGAATTCCCGCAGACGTGTAGGGATAGCGAATGCCCGTGGCGGTACTAGACGCCTCGAAAGCTGGTAATGACTTCCTGAAGTTCATCGCGGCGGTTATTAAACTCGTCGGCGCGGGTCCAGCCCACCACTTGATAGTAGTTTTCATCGCCACGGACAGTCGTATGAAGGTACACCACGGCCGTACCATCGACCTGGCCTCGAATCTCGTACTGGACAGCGTCTTTGCCGTTGACCTTCGTTACCGAGGTCGCGGTTTGCACCGGTTCATTGAGCTGTCGGGCCAGTACCCGCCGATACTGGGAGGAGTTATCCTCCAGGCTAAAGTCGCCCACCAGTGTGTCTTTGTCGTCTGCCAGAACCAGTACGTACAGGGCGGCATCCTGGTCTGCCACATAAATATCGGCATCGGGACGCAGTAGATCAACTGTCTCCCAGGTATTAGGGATGGTGATGCGGAGGTTTTCGGTGGTATTTTCGACCAGCTGACTGTCGCCCGACAGCGGGGCTGTGGTGATGGACTCAGGTGTACTTTCGGTGCTGCTATCGGGTCGTAAAAAGCATCCGCCTAACCCCAGTAGCGTTAGCCCAAGGGCAATGGTGGGCCCTACCGCGCTCAATCGATATCTTGCCATCGTTTTATTATTAGGTTTGTCCATGACCTATAACGGGTAACCGAGACCAGCAGCCAAAGCATATCACCCCCGTCTAGATGTGCAAATCTAGACCCGGATTATGGATTGTGTTCGCTGAGTAGTTAGGGACAGCTCCGGGCACTGAAGGCCTTTATTCTGGAGCCCCTCAACGCAGTCGCATGGGTCTACCAATCCTTTGATGTTATAGGCTGCCCCGATTGTCCTCGCTTCGGTGCTGGTTGGACTGCGGATTTAGCGCTGGCTTAATCTGATCGCTATGCTGCCGTAGCATTTGCGGTCAGAGTAGGGATTTGGGATTAAGGCTAGGCCTGGTTTGAGGGCGAGGTTCAATAGAATGCCGGATACACAAAGGAAAACGCCGTTGAGCTAGGAATCACAGTGCCGTCCATTTCTTCGACGATGACTGTTTCGAGGGCTTCATCCCACCGGGCTCGAATATCGCGTCCTGCAAACTCAACAATCTGAGTGCCAGTTTGTCGCAGCTCATCATGGACAAACTGGTGACTCGCGCCAGCGAACTCGTTCATCGGCGTTTCAGTGTTGGTTTCCCACACATAGCTAACAATGGCTTTGGGATGCAGCGTAAGCTGATCCTGATTGCGCACCGGGAAAATAATGGCTTCGTCAGTGTAGTAGGTGCCGTAGGGATAGCTCAAGTAGTCGCGCTGGTGACCCGTACGCGTAGCCAAAATTTTGCTGTCGGGATGCTCAGCTAGCCAGCTATCTAGCGTTGTCTTGACTGCAGGCAGACGTTCAAGGTCCTGATTGGTCTGAGGTCCTAGGACACCCAGTCCCCAGGGTTGGGCATAGAGAGAATCGTCGGCCCGATCGTACATCACCAAACAGCTTTGGAAGAGCAACCCCGACACGCCGTAGGTGGTATCGCCCCGCGTAAAGGCAACGATGGTGTCACACAGGGGGCAGTAGCTTACCGCAACATTGACGCCGCCTACTGTGTCGTTAACAATTTCGTGCCAGTTGAGAATGCCGTAGGGATAAGCCTTGGCCTCGCCGTTGATCATCACACCAATGACAAGTTCATCCCCTTTAAAGGGAGTGGTCTCAGCCGTGTCAAATTCTGGCGCATCAATACTGGGAATGCCATCTTTCGGAACACCTCCACTCAGCAGAGTGTCAAGCTCTACCCGCGCGGCACCCGTGGATTGTTTCGGCTCGGCAACAGCGTTTTGCACCTGATTGCGTAGCACCTGGGCCGACGCAAACGAGCGCAGCTTGAAGTTCTCCCAGCCTCTAGTATGAATCATCAGCCCCACCATCATCAGCCCTGCTACGGACAGACTGCCTAGTGTGATCCTTAAGACGCGCTGCATCAGTTCCCCCAGCCACTAATCGCCACAGCATATTTTTAGGGGGAATGCTTTTAGCGGGCTGATGCCTTCCTGAGAAAATGCTGAGAAAATGATGGACTATGATGGTAACGCGCTTAAGCCTTGTTCAACTTGTGACCGATGAGAAAATTCTAATCCTGAGCTGTTATTCCCTGAGCTGTTCATAGCACGTCGCGTATGACTGTTTCTACACCTCAGTGCCTCCAGCAGGCAAGCCAGATAGGGACGAGACAAATGTTGAAGCAGTTACGTCAGAAACTGGCATCTTCTCCATGATTGGCCAATGGTGGGACGTATTAGAGTCATGGCATAGCCCTTTGAGATCGTCGTAGCACCTCATTTTCATCTAGCGGGCTGGACGGGTGATGCGATAAGCACAGGGGGGTCAACAGCTTAACGGGCGGTGTAATCGACTCCGACACTACATAGAACTGTCCTCGCCCCAGCTTGGCAACGTCATGCCCATCACCGCCGCGCTGTCGCAGTTGGTCTCGCACCACCTCGATAGCCGAAGGGGAATTGGCCCGCCCGTAGAACTGGGTAGAGCAGTTCGCGACCACATTGTGATCAATGCTTTTTGGCGCCTGGGTAGCGAAAATCAGGCCAAGACCATACTTACGCGCCTGGGCAGCGAGTCGGTTGAGGCTGGACTTGCAGGCGGTGGTTTGCTGTGACGGCAGAAAGTCTTTAGCTTCGTCGATGACCAACAGACCGCGCAGCGGCACGCCTGCAGGGGCTGGATTCTTCTTGATCCAGGTAAACAGGGTCATGGCGAGCTGGTTGAGGAACTGCTGCTGTTGGGGCAGTCCCGGCAGGCCGATGAAATTGAGGATAGAGATGCGGGTCTTGTGGTTGCCTGGCCCAAAGAGAATGGCCGGGTCCAGGGCCGCGCCGCGCTGTCGCAGTAGAGGATTGTTGGAGATGGCGGCGCTGAGCAGGTCGGCCATGTCCTGGGCGCGTTTCTGAGCCTTGCTGATATTGACAGAAGCCTCTTCAGGCAGCTCCCTCAAATATTCGGCAAAGTACTCCAGGTCGCCGCCGCCTGCTCGGGCGAAATGCTCTAGGGCGCTGCGTAACAAGCCTCGGTTGATCTGGTCGGTTTTGCCTTTACCTGCGGCAACAATATCTTGTAGGCTGTCGCGGGCCATGTCCACGGCCTGACTGAGCTCATCGGCGTTGGTGATCAGGGCGGCAAAGTCGGGTAGTGGCTTTAGGTTGACCGGGTTGCCCGCCTCGCGTCCTGGCGTCCAAATAGTGACGTCAACATTGCTGTGATAGTCCTGAGACTTTTGGCGATCACCATCATTCCAAACCTCGGGCACCTGAGGCCAAGGGTCGCCCATCCTGGCCAGGTCGTTAGCCCCGTCGATGACGATGGCGGGAATGCCCTTCAGCGCGGCCTCTTCGATCAGGCGACGAACGAGAACTGTTTTACCCGCACCGCTACCCGCCAGGATGACGGTGTGTTTGGTTAGCGCTTCGAGTGGTATGGAGACTGGCTCGATGCGACGGGGGAAGCGATAGCCAAGGGGGAGGTGGTTGGGAGGGGGTGAGGGGGTGGAGGAAATGGCTTCGTTTTTAGGGGCCTTAGGCTGTATTGGGGCCTGGTCTAGGGTGATCTGTTCGTAGTCTGCGGTGGGTTTAACCTGTTGCGGCGATCGTTTTTTAGACGTTATCGGTGTCATCCGTGTCGGTGCAGTCGGCTCGGATGAGGTTGGCGGAACAGGAACAGATTTTGTTGTGGGAAGGGTTGAGGATGCGTCGTTAAAAAAGCCTGAGATCGCACCCTTCATACCCCCCAATTCCGATACCGGTCGGGTCTGCTGTAGCCACCGATCAAAGTCTGGCAGGTTCTGTGACCTGAGCTGATGCAACGCACCCAGTACCCGCAGCTCGTCGTGGGACGGGTACAGCAGCAGGCCACCTGCTTTGGTAAAGCGGTCCGTGAGTTTCTGGGTGGCAGCTCCGCTGGGCGGTAGGCTCTGGCGGAACAGGACTAATCGACGAAAGCTGAGGGCGCGGTCGATGCCTGCGGTTGCAATGGCTGCCTTGAGTCGAGCACTGTAGGCAGAGTGGTGCGATCGCAACAGCCCCCGCAGACACAGATGCCGTTCTCGATCCCCCTCCTCTCGGTATATCAGCCGTACGCGGGCA
>JBCBOC010000606.1:0-3171 GCA_039821475.1 Cyanobacteria bacterium J06632_22
CGCACATACTGGCCCAACGGATCTAGTGCAAAGCTCCAAGCCGACTGGGGCCGGTCGATGCCCTCCCAAAAGCCGTCAACCCAGGTGCCCCCGGCCGTTAAAATGCCGCCTGCCGCCTGCTGGTTGGTCTCGCCACCGGGGGCGACCACGTCTAGCCCCGCACCATAGCTACTGTAGTAGGTGCGGTTCCCAATCATGTTGGTGGCTCCCACCGACAATACCCCTGGTAGCGCAGCCGGGAAAGAGACGCCATCTAGATCGGCATTACCCGCCGAGGCAACAATCACCAGATCGGGGTTCTCATCCAGCACATCAAACACCTGATCGCTCAGCTCCTGATCGGGCAACAGCCCACCTAGGCTCATATTGATCACATCTACGTCACGAGCGGCCGCGTAGCCAATGGCTTCGATCAATGCCGCTGAGGTAATCTCGCCATTGAGGCCAAACACGCGCACAGGCAAAAACTGGGCCGCTGGCGCTACCCCGACAATGCCCTGGCGCTCTGCTGGGTTGGCGGCAATCACGCCTGCTGACCAGGTGCCATGAAACTCTCCGCTGATGTTAACGCGAATGATGTAACGCAGAAAATCGGCCTGCTGTCGCTGGGTGAGGTTGGGGCGAGCCCTGGCAATCCAATCTCCTAGGTGGCGGTATTCTGCCAGGATGGCTTCGTCAGAGAGGGTAAAAGATTTTTGAAAGTGGGGCCGCAGGTAGTCTAGTTCGGTCTCGCTAATGCGGGTGTCGGGGTCGCCCAAGGCGCAGTTTTCACTGTTGTCTTCGGCACAGGTTAGGTCTGTATTTGAAAAGTCCCAGCCGTGGGTTTCTCCGGGCAGCAATGTCTCACTATCGGCAGGAACAGTATAGACCTGGTCCACTAGGTCTGGATGGTCCCACTGAATCAGGCTGTCGATGACGGCAACGACGGCTGTTTCGCCCTGGTTCTGTTCCCAAGCTTCAGTGGCGCGGATATCGGTGCGGCTGTAGGGGCGGGGGCGCTGCTGACGGCTGTTGAGGTGCCATTGTAGCGTCAAAAAAGAATTTGGGAATAAAGTGTGATCTTCTGCAGGGAGCGCAGTGGGGCGCGAGGCAGCCAGCGGATCGGTGTTTAACAGATCCAGTGGGGCTACATCGTAGGGAATCGACTGGATAAAGTTGGGCGTAGCGGACAGGATGCCGCTGACCTGCCCCAGCTGATTAGAGACGGCCAGCACTGCTGTTCCTGAGACATTGTTGGCCCGTACGAGGTAGCGTCCCTCGGTAAACTGTAGAGGACGGATGACGTCCAAATTGTACTGTCGCAATAGCCGACGCGCTGCTGTATCTGAGGTGCCGGGCTCAAAACTCACGACAATTTCTGAGGTGACAATGATGGTCTCGGCGGCTTCACTATCGGCGCGGTTGAGCACTGGCAAGGTGGCCCGCACATAGGCTCGGTCCAGGCGAGCGAGCCATTGATCATCTAGGGTGGCGGTGGCAGGTAGTTCTACCAGGGCATAGCGATCGCCCAATGGTTTTACGGTCGCGGCTGGGGTGCCTGTGGCGCCACGGGGACCGGACCCTTCTGTAAATTGATCGGCGGTGTTGAGATCGCGCTCTAGCTGACGGTAGGCCGGTTCGCCGGTGCGGCTGCTGAAGCGAGTGCCAGTTTCAAACTCGACAGCGATCTGGTCAGTGCGCTCTACCAGCGGGATCTGCTGACTGTAGAAGTTGTAGAAAAGGCCGGATTCGTCTGGATCAGGTTCGGCCAGGGCCGCCATGGGAATGGCCCCCAGACCCAAAACACTGCTGGTCGCTAGCATCACCCAAGGTAAGAGTCGCTGTAGCATACGTGGGATATCTCCTGAATGAGTTTCCCTTGTGTTTTGCTCAGCGATGGGCAGTTATTCACGATGTGTCTAGAGCGAAAACTGTTTGAGGAAAAACCGTAGCTGCTGCTGCGTCTGCCAGACATAGTCGGTAGGCTGCCAGAGGTCACGAAGGCCGTAGTCGATCAGTTGGGCGGGCACTAGACGATCTCGCCGCTCCACGTGCAGCATTTGCTCTAAAATCCAGGGGTCTCTTGAATACTCAGGATGGCCAGAAAAGACAAAAATATGGCCGCCCAGCATCCAGCCTAGATACTCGGTAACGCCGCTGGTCCCGAGGGAGACGGCCCCGAGGGGTAGTTGCACAATACCGTCGTTGTGGTGGACCTGAATGGCATAGGCGGTCCGTTCTGTTTTGAGGTATTGCCGGGCGGCTGCGGTGAGCTGAATATTGACCACTGACAGTTCGGTGCCCGGGGGGTTGCGTTCAACCTTGCCCCCCAAGGCTTGGGCCACAATTTGCGGGGCAAAGGAGAAACCCGAGATGGCAATTTTCTGCTGGTGGTAGTCTCGGATCACGGCCTGTAGTTCCAAAATCCAGTCATCGGTGTCGTAAGCACCGCTGGCTGATCCCGAAATCACAATGCCGTCTAACTTTTCCAGGTCTGACGCACTTGGATAGTGGGATTTACGGGGTTCATATTTGATCAGCTCTACGTCTGCCAAGTCCACACCGCCCAGGTCTTCAGGCTGACTGTTTTGGCAGACGGCATCAAACAGTTGCTGATGCATGGTGTAAAAGCCATCGGGATATCGCTCTAGAATTTCGGGGGCCCACCAGCGTAGGTCATCGGTACCAACATCGAAGCTGGCAAGTCGTAGGGTGGTCGTCATGGTTCAGGGTCTCGGCAGTACGCCTGCAGAAAGGGGGTTCGGTATCCCGTTGCTGACCACAGCACGGGGTAATAGCTTTCGTCTACCGTCAAACGGTCGCGCAGGCGATAGCGGTCAAAGATATAGCCCTGGGGTTCTGCTTGGAACTGGACCTGGCCAGGGATGGCGCTGAGGGCCAGGCTGCGGCGGGTGAGGGTATGGCTTTGGTTAGGGCCAGAGCCATGCCAGAGGCCGCCGTGGAGAAAGACAGCGCTGCCTGCTGGAATTTCGATGGGGATGATCTGTGGATCGGCGACACCTGCGATCGCACTAGCCTGCCATAGCGGTGCGCGATAGTCTTCTGGGGGGGCATGGAGAAAACGAATGTTGTCTTCGCTGGCCCAGCGGTGAGAGCCTGGGACCAGCTCCAATGTGCCCGTTTCAGCGACGGCGTGGCTTAGGGCAATCCAGCAGGTCACCACCGCGGGCG
>JBCBOC010000044.1:0-11635 GCA_039821475.1 Cyanobacteria bacterium J06632_22
GCCAAGTGGCCCGCCGTCGTGCACAAACCCCACTCAAGGGCCTTTGTGGCGACGGCTATATACAGAAGATCTGTCTCCGGGGACGGAGGTCGTTGTTCTGCAGGACTATTTGTGTGGTTGGACAATCAGGACAGATTTTACGGGCCTGATCACGGGTTGTCCTTCCGCGCTCAAGCGCCCATAAAATGCTTCTCCCTCAAATACCAGCGACGACGAGCTCCCGCCGTCCAAATTTAGGGCTTGCTCAATGCCTTGCCCTTGCATAAATGCGGCTAACTCAGCTAGCGTCATGCCTGGTCCGGTTGCCGCCCGCTGAGCCACCATGTATAGCAGGACCGTCCCATCTGCTCGTAACCCCACCGCGCTTCGAGCATTTCGCTGTAGACTGCCGATCGCATCTCGGACCAGTTGTCCATTAGCATCTACATCGGTAAAGGCTTCTGATAAAGACGTATCTGTTGGGAGTAGCTGTGGCCCTGCGCCAATAGCATCTATGACTGTGCAGTCCCCAGGAAAATCACCATTACGGGGTGCTATTTCGTAGCGTGGTTTGTTATCACAGTCGTAGCGGCGAAACTCGCTACGGTTCAAAATCTGGTCTAGGTACTCCGTTAGGTCTGGGTTCTCCACCAAACGCGCATTGTCAGCAGGGGCCGCAACAACTGCACCGTCTACAACAATATGAGACGTGGTCTGACCGTTTACTGGGTCGAAGAAGCCTGCATTTAGAACAACGTCTGCGCTTGTTTCTTGGGCAAAGGCAGCCACCGTCTGTAACGTCTCACTGGCGACAACGCTTACGGTGTAAGTGGTTGGAACCGTGACTACAAAAACGGTTGCATGGTCTGTTTCATGGGTTTCCAATAGCAGCGCTGTGCTAGCGGGTTCAGCCGATTCTGTCACGGGGACCGATTGAATGGGTGGGGGCACGTCGGGGGCTGCCTGAACAACCGGGCGAGTGCAGCCCGTTAGTAGCCAACCCACCCCCAATAAAATTGCTATTTCCTTACCCTGCCGCATTCCTCACACGTTCGCTGTAGTCTTTGGCCCGGACTTGGCGGAAGCCCTGGAAGGCGAGCTTGCGTAGCCACATTGGTAAGTAAGATAGCATCTGGCCGACTTTGGCGCGGGAGGTTAATGGACCGGACTGCTCAAGTTCGGTAATCAGTTGGCGGCCGCGCTGATTTTCGCCCTTTTCAATCAGGCGCATAGCTAATACCTGCTTCAGACCGTTGATGTTAGACAGGCGCTGCCGCTCGATCTCGGGCCGGTCCTGGAATGAATAGCTTTTGAGGCAAAAGAGCTTAGCGGATAGGAAGTGAATGTCTTGCTTGAGGCTGGTTTGACCGCCGTGGAAGCGGTATTCAATCAGGCGCTCGGGGATAAAGTAGCCGGTTTAACCCAACAATGCCAGTCGCACCAGGAGGTCAAAGTCTTCGCAGCCGTCGGCCTCGAATCGCATGAAGTCTGCGTCTACCAGTGCATCCCGGCGGAAGAGGGTGGAGCCAACCTGGAGGCTCTGATTCACAAAGGTTTCGCGGACGAGATCGTCAATGACGCCTTCGGCTAGCTGATCTTTGCCCCACTTGGCTGAGTTGGCATCGGTTGCAGCTTCATCCCGTTCGTTGCGGGCGTTGATGACCCAGTGGTCGGTGCAGACAAAATCGACGTTGGGGTGCTGCTCAAGGGCTGCTACCGTCCTTTCCAGAAACGTTGGCGTTACTGCATCGTCGTCGTCAAACTTGATGAAGTACTTGCCTGTGGCTGCTTCAAAGCCAGAGCGCATGTTGCGGCTTCGCTTGATGTTTTGGGGGTGGCGAATGTAGCGGATGCGCGGATCATCCCAGCCAGCCACGACCTCTGCTGTGTTATCGGGCGAAGCATCGTCACAGATAAGCAGTTCAAAATCGTCGTAGGTCTGGTTCAGAACGCTGTTGACCGCGTAGGGCAAGATGGCGGCACGGTTATAGGTGGGAACGCAGATGCTGACGGTGGGCATAAGAGAAGGAAGGATGGGTCGGTCTAACTCGGTCAAAATAAGTATTCACTGCTAGGGCAGGGTTTTCAGCATTGAGTTTTGGGAAGACGCGAAATGTAGCGCTCGCCACGTTGCTGAGGACCTTCTAGATTGATGCAACTATTGTGCTGATGGGCACGCTTGATGTGGGTAAGGATTGGTTAAAGATCCGCAGGGCTGACGTATCAGGTTTATCAAATTTGATGCAAGTTAGTTACAGTATTGGCGACTCAGTGATGACTTCTACGCTGACTGCAAACATGATGGATGAGCGCGCACTGGACAGTGCTCAAACTTCTGAGAGGGGCTACTATCCGACGGTGTCTGTCGTGGTGCCCATTTATAACGGTGAGCGCGATTTACCGGGATTGATTGAGGGTCTGCTCGGTCAGACCTATCCAGCAGCGCAGGTGGAGTACCTGATGGTGGACAATGGCAGTTGCGATCGCACCCCTCAACTCCTCACCGACGCGGTGCAAACTGCCGCCGATCAAGGCATTACCCTGCGGTATCTTACCGAAACCGATATCCAAAGTGCCTATGCCGCTCGCAACACTGGCATCCGCGCTGCTCAGGGGGAAATTATTGCGTTCACCGATGCCGACTGTTATCCCAAGTCCGACTGGCTCGCAACCCTGATGCAGGGATTCCACGACGACACGGTGGGGATAGTCGTTGGTGAGGTGGTGGCCTTTCCCAGCACGACCTGGCTAGAGCAGTTTGCTGAGCGTAAGAACCTGCTATCTCAGAAAGCAACTTTAGCCAATACCTTTTGTCCCTATGGCCAAACCGCCAACGTGGCTATTCGCGCTAAGGCTTTTGAGACAGTGGGATTGTTTCGTCCCCACATGACGACGGGGGGCGATGCCGATATGTGCTGGCGGCTCCAAAAAGAGGGAGACTGGCAGCTACAGTTTGTCGAATCGGCCCAGGTACAGCACCACCACCGCACCAACTTCAAGGATTTGCGCAGTCAGTGGTACCGCTATGGCAAGTCGAGCCGCTATCTGCACCAACTCCACGGTATGAAGCTGCCGCGTAGGCTGCACCGCAAGGAGCTTCGACATACTCTAGCCCGGTGGGTGTTAAAAGAGATTCCCCTGGGACTGTTGAATATGGCACGGGGCAAGGCAGACCTGCTGGACCTAGTCACAACGCCGATTGATTTGTATTGTTTCAACGCGCGGACCCAAGGGCAACAGGAGTCGCGACTGCCGGATGAAGCACGAGAGATTGTCTGGCTGGAGAAGGGGGCCGCTGATTGACCGTTGGGCGTTGGCGGGCCACAGGGATTGTCCCATGGCTTAGAGGTCGTGCTCGACGCTGCAGCCCTAGGACGGGTCGCTGCACGATGCGCTCTACCCACCCGTCGACGACCATAACCGATATCGTTCGTTTATTTCTAACGCTTATTTATGCGCCTATTGGTACTTTCGCTCAATACTTTCCCCTATCCACCTAACCATGGTGCAGCGGAAGGGCGGACCTTTAATCTGTTGAAATATCTGGGCAGTCACCATGAGGTGACTCTGGTGGCCCACAAAACCCGCAATGCCACTGATGAGAATATCAAAGCGCTGAAAGAGTGGGTCACCGATGTCAAACTATTTCCGTGGCCCAAACGGGTTGACCCACAGACAGCCGGTACGAATAAACTTGAGCAGGCCCTACGGTTTGCTCAGTTCATTGTTACAGCAACACCGCCTAACGTGTCCCATCGCTTCTCTTCTGAGGTGTACACCTGGGTTAATCAATACATCGACGATGGCAAATGTGATGTAGTGATTTGTGAACATGGCGTCAACGAAATGTACCTGAGTCCAGCGGCACGGCATAAGGTCAAAACCGTTGTCGATATTCACAGTTCGGTCTGGGGGTGGGTGAAGAATCATCTTGAGGCGGATGCGAGCGAAAATGCGCTGCGAGACCAGCTCTATCTGCCCATGCTGGCGCGGTATGAAAAGCGCTACTGCAAAAAGTTTACGAATCTAATTGCGACAACACCGGACGATCGCAGGCAGTTACAAACGCTGATACCCGGACGAGAGATTACCCTTGTGCCCAATGGGGTAGATTTGCAGACGTTTCAATATCGCGCCAGTGACCCTGGCGGACAAAAGCTCATTTTTATTGGTGCGATGGATTCATCTCACAATATCGACGCGGCCTGCTACTTTGCCAAAGACGTCTTTCCCCTGGTGCGGGAGCGTTACCCGGCAGCAACCCTGAGTTTGGTGGGGGCACGTCCGGTACAGGATGTGAAGGCCTTAGACGCGCTGCCCGGGGTGACCGTCACCGGGCGAGTGCCGTCGATTGTCGACTACATTCACCAGTCCACCGTTGGTGTGGTCCCGCTGCGAGTGGGGCTGGGCATCAAGACTAAAACCCTGGAGTCGATGGCCTCGGGGATCCCAATTGTGGCAAGCGATCGCGGTCTAGAAGGCCTCACCGTAGATAGCCCAGAGGTCCCGCCCCGTGCCCTTCGGGCCAACACCCCGGCAGAATACGTTGCAGCGATCGCACAGCTATTTGAAGATTCGGCCCTGCGTCAGACCCTATCCGAAAATGCCAGGGTGATGATTGAATCTGAATATACCTGGGAGATCGCCGGACAGCGATACGAGTGCATACTATCGTCAACGTAAACCTTAGCCACGTCCAGAACGGTCGTTTTCCCCAGGCAAAGCGACAGGTAAAGCTGGACGCGGTTTAGCCCATCCATAACCCCCTAACAGCAGCTGCGGGTATCGTCTAACGCGCCATAGCCAGCCCATCTGGGCCAGTGATTGGCCCAGGGCGACCGTTGTGTTGCCGGGTCCTTCTGGATCTGGCCGCGACGACAGGGAATCCCCGTCCTGCGCGTCCTTTGTTCCGACAGTTATGACTCCGTCTTCTAATCAACGGTCTGGCGTGAAGCTGATGGTTCAGCCCGCTAAAAGCACGCTACTTTCCCGTATTGCCGTCTGGTTGCTGATAGCAGGCACCGCTGTATTGGTGGGGTCTGTTGTTATTTCAGGTATCCGGCTGATTGTTGACCCCTACAGCGAAAACTGGCTCAAGTCTGCTTTTCCCACCCTGGGCCCGACAGAGGCAGCGCCGGTACAAAGTCTGGCCGCGATTGAAGCAGAGGTTCAGGCGCAGGGGTTAACCCTCGGACGTGCCGTGCGCTGGCCGGTCAATAACAACCGTACCGACTGGATTTTTCCGGTTCTCAAGCGCCCCAATAGCTGTAGCCTCAGTCAGACGCGATGTGCCACGACCGTCGCGCTGCGGGTGTATCGTCCGGACGTCGGCCTGAATGGGGAAACGTTATTTCGGCTGGTCAATGAAATCAACGTTCAGGGGCCTGAAGAGTCTTTTGTTACGACACCATTGCTGGGCACGGCATCTCAAGTTGCTAGCGTTGATCGACCGGCTGCGATTGCAGACCTAACCCTCTTTGAAACGCCCTACGATGATCGCCCTTGGTTGATGCTAGAAGGGCGACAAACCTTTGGGACCACAGACATTCGGTACGGTCAAATTTTTTACTATAATCCTCGCGCTGCAACGGTCTCTACGGTGCTGAGTTGGACGAGTCCCACTAACAAAACCCCCTACTTTAAAGAGTTGGACGGCACTGGCCAGCCCGAGGTTGTGGTTGATCAGACCGTCGGGCTTGAACCCAAGCTGCAGGGCTATGTCTTCATTGAGAATGACCCGCCGCAGCTCAGGGAAATTTCGCTGCTGACCTCCACCTATGCGGAGCCCCCGGCCACCTCTACCTACGAGAAGGCCCTACAGCTGGCTCGTAGCGGGGTTTGGTCCCATGCCTTACAAATGATGGAAAGTGCCCGCGCCACCCTAGGCAAAGACTGGACGCCCGCTGCCGAGGCGCAGCTGAACCTGATTTCTGCCCATGCCCAGGTCGCCCATGAGCAAACCGAACGCAACTGGTCTAGCCGTCGTCAGCAAATGTTGGCTTACCTCATTGATGGGCAGTGGGAGCGGGCGCTATCCAATCTAGAAGACAAACCCATTACCTATCAGCGGCTACTGGACCAGCTCAAGCCAGACTTCAGTCGGCTATGGCGACGGGTCCAGGCTCACCTAGATATTCATCCCACCGACGAAGCCGCTCAGGTTTGGGGGGCATTATTGGTTACGGCTCGGCAAAATCCAGAGGCGGCAGAAGATTGGATCAAGGAACAGGCACGACCGAAGCTTTCTTACGAACGCTTTGAAAATTTATTGATTCTGACCAAGGGCGGCCCGAGCGTTCTCGATGATATTGCGCTGGGTGACGTGCCCACGGGTGAAGCCATCGAAGTTGCTGCGCCGATTGCGGCTCGTTATCCTCGCCTGATTGGCCAGGTGCAGGTTGTGACGGACCCCGGCGATAACTGGCAGCAGTTCGCCAATGCTCCCCTAGATACGACGGTTGATCAGACGTGGTATCAGGTCCGGGTGCAGATGGTCGGCGATCACCGTGGCTGGCTGCCCATGGACAGCGCAGACCTGTCTGGGATGGGGCAAAATGCTCTACCGCTGTTAGGATTGCAAAACTTCTCTCAGCTTCAGGTGACGGCTTGGGATGGTGCTGCCCAGGCCATTCCGACGAGTGTCACTATCCAGGGGGCGCGGCTAGACGGCGGACAGGTCGTGTTGCTGGCATCCGGTGCAGATATTCCTGGCTTTGGTGCCTCAGGCTTGCCATCGCTAGCCATGACGACTAACGCACTACAATGGCTGGGCCTAGGAACACCGCTGTCCCAATTTATTCAAAGTCAGACCAGCTGGAGTACGCCCCTCAGCACGCTGACCACCAATGGAACGACGGATGCCTATTACCCCTACCTCAAGGCCACAGCAATGGATGTTACCGGAGATAGCATTCCTGAGCTGATGCTACGGCTGGACCCTAATGAGCTACCACCAGAGCTGGCGGCGCAGTTTTCTAGTAGTAGCTGGCCGCGGACGCTGATTCTATCGGCGACTGGTGAACAGCTTTACAATGACTTTGGTCAGTCACAGAGCGTTGTCGGGGTATTGCCCAACGCCCCAGCCACGCCCGTCGGATTGCTCATCCACAGTGGCCCTACGTACCGACTGGAGCGACTTTAGTGGATTGCGTTCCGCGCTCTACAGCAGGCTGTCCATGAGTGTTAGCAGGTGCTGAGTGGTCTCAGACGGTGGATCCACTGGGCTTTCACTGGCAAGGTGGGCTTCTAGTACCCCCCTGAGGGACATCAGCTTCATGCTATTTTCCGCTAGGGTGGTTGCGATCGCATCTGCGGCTGCCACGTACCCAATTGCTCCTAAATCCATGAGTGCAGCCCGCCGTAGCTGTAGCTGATCGTGCTGTAAAACCGTTACCAGTCGCTCAGCATAGCTGGCTTCCCGAGTCATCTGATACAGCGCTCGCGCTGCGGCATTTTGCACATTGGGCACGGCATGGGTCAGAAAGGGCTTAACCAGGTTGACTCGGGCAACATCACCTACGGATAGGGTTCCTATGGCTTCTAAGACAGCATTATAAGGCTGCACCAAATGGGGTTTTCCCGGCACCTGAACCGCGGCCTCAACGCCACCATCCAAGAGCGTCACAAGGGCTGGCAAAGCCTGCCGATCACCGAGTTCTTCTAGCGCTTGGGCGGCTGACTCACGCACATAATAGTCGGCACAGTTCAGACAGGCAATCAGGGCCGGGACAGCGTCTCGATTCCCCAACTTGCCCAGGGCTTTCGCTGCATTTCGTCGCAGGGGGTAGCCGCCATCTGGCGATCGGTCTGCCTCATCTTGCAGGGCCTCAATCAATGCACTGACCGCTGCGTTTGTTTTCACCCGCATTCGACCCAGCCACCAGGCAGCGTAGTACCGCAACCCGGTATCTTCTGTTTGGCGAATATTGGTCAGCGCCTGTTCCAGGGTCAGCGGTTGACCTTCGGGTGCATGGGGGGCCATCGGTTGAGAAGACGGTGAAGACATGGATATAGGGGACTGCCGCTGCTCACAAAGCGTCAGACATAGCGATTTTTTGTTGGCGGCTTGACGGCTTTGTCAGCAAAATCACGCCGGACATAACAAATCCCAGAGGAACATTCAAAGACTAGCGTTGACCAGCCATCGAATATTTCTCTGGGAACAATTACAAATCAACCGCTGCAATTAAGTGCAGGGCTAATCTCTAATTGGAGCAGGCACTAGCTCAACGCGTTGATTGCGTAGTCGAGGTAGTTGTTGGCCTGAGTTTTGGAATCACCAGACAGACCGTGGTTTGCCTTGATGTACTTCAGCGCTTCGATGTACCAGCTGGGAGATAGCTCATAGGAGCGATTGATCTCGTCCAGTCCAGCCACCAGGTACTCATCCATGGGACCAGTACCACCTGTGATCAGGCAGTAGGTGACCATACGTAGGTAGTAGCCGATGTCCCGTACACACTTGTCCTTGCCACGCTGGTCAGCAGCGTAGTTAGGCCCCTGCATTTGAGTGGTGTAGGGGAACTTGTTGTAAACAGCCTGAGCAGCGCCAGAGCAGAGGCTCTCTGCCTTAGCAGACAGTGCGCGAGCCGCATCAAGACCTGCAGCGGCACGCTCGAAGCGACCGAAAGCGGGTTGAAGTTCAGCATTGCTCAGAAAGCGGCCCTGAGAATCAGCCGCAGCAACGGCCTCGGTTAAAGGAGTTTTCATCGGTTTAGATATCTCCCGAATTAAGTGATCTAATCGTTGTAGGAAAGGCTTGAAGCCAAGGCTTCTAGGACGCAACTAGCAGAGCAGCGTCCGGATGGCGACGCTTATGCAACAGCAGCAGCGGCGCGGTCGAAGTAAGTACCTAGCTCAGAAAGCAGGCTGCTGCAGTCACCAGGGGTGATGCCATTAGGGTCACCAGCAATTGCTAGAGCCGCATCCTTCATCTTTTGAACACCAACAGCAACGGAAGCACCGGGTGTACCCAAGGCTAGGTAAGTCTCGCGCAGGCCGTTCAGGCAGCGGTCGTCCAGAACGCTAGCGTCGCCAGCGAACATTGCGTAAGTGATGTAACGCAGGATGATTTCCATGTCGCGTAGGCAAGCAGCGTTACGGCGGCTAGTGTACGCGTTGCCACCGGGAGCGATCAGCTGGGGCTGTTCGGCAAACAGGGCACGAGCGGCGTTGGTAACGATGGCCGAGGAGCTGCTGGTTAGGCGGTTGACCACGTCCATACGGCTATTGCCGTTGGCTACCATAGCCGACAGGGCATCGAGTTGAGCTTCGCTGAGATATTCGCCTCTTGCATCAGCCTGGGAGACGACCTTAGCAAACGCATCAAACATAGACTTAATCTCCTAAATCTGGTTGGTCGAAGTAGTTTGCAAAAACGATGGGGATGAGAACCCTCAAATAAAACACTGCGATCGCACCGTTGCAGTCACGCTGCAACTACGCAGAAACCCGCAGCTATGAGGCGAGATAGGCTATGCAGACAATCTGAAAAATCTTCCGACTTGGAAGCTTCCAAAACATCCCAGCAAACTTACTCTCCCCAATTTGAAGATTAAAGCGAATAGGTTTCAAATCTAAGAAAGTTAAGGAAAGTTCACATTGAGAGATACCGATTGCAACGGTCCACTCTCAGAAGCTGGAAATGCTGCCTTGAAAGGCGTATCAACAGCATCTCAGGCCCTACATCGAGATCGCAATATTCGCCTAATTATAAAACGAAACCGTCTGCCGAGGGGCCGGTCACAGAGATATTTTGCGTCTTTGGTTACAGTTTTTAGGGGCCTAGAGCCTCAGAAAACTGAGAAACGCGGAAGGGGCTCCCGACCCACTAGAAAGCAGCACGACAGTGAGGCTAATCTGTCGATCAGGACCTGCCGATACTAGCGATTCCAGGACGTCAGCCTTAAGGCACTGTCCTGGAATCGCTAGACAGCGCCTTAAGACTGACGGACCCCTTGGGCCTGTCAATCTTAATTACGGTGGTCGTCGTCGCGCGTAAATGACGTTGACGCGGCTCTAGGCGGCCTGTAGCTGCCGTTCTAAATCAAACAAGAAACCGTGGATGTATTCCTCGGTCCAGTCTTCGCCGTAATAACGGGTCAGCATCCCACGGGCCGGGTCTTTCTCAGCTCGATAGCGAATATAGCGAAGTTGAGCGGCTTCAATGGCCTTGAGTCGCTCGGGATCGGTCACGGGCTCGGCTTGTTCTACAAAACCGATGTACGCCGTCAGGTAATCCATAAAGGCATTGAACACATGGGTTTCCACGGCCTCAGTTTCGCTAGGGCGCGTCCACAGAAAGGCCGGAGAGAAGAAGGGCTGAGCCTCCTCTGGGAAGTCTCCTCCCCAAGGCAAGTGCGTTTGGTAGCGCTCAAACATTGGCAGAATGGGCGCAGTAAATCGAGCTTGATAGTCTGGGTCGTCGCGGAACAGCGGTTGCATGTCAATGGCAATCAGATGCCCACCGGGCAGCGTGACCAAATCTCCGCCAAAAAACGGTAGGTCGTACGACAAGCGCGGAAAAATTACAAAGTTCAGGACTTGCAACGATGCCCCACCCTGCACGTGGGCTGCTCGAATCTGTCGCAGCTTGGGTGACTGAAAAGCATGGCTGTCAGTCTTGACAGTGATTTCGCGCTTACCTTTGCCGGTGGTGGCACTGCGGCTGTCGAAGCCTTCAGGAATGGGATAAGGCGATAGGTCAAGACGGGATTGGAGGGTTGCGATCGCACGCTCCAAAAAAGGCTGATACAGCGTCATAAATCCAAAGTCAGAATTTCTAAAATCAGAACAACCGAACTGAAGTCTGCGGCATCAACTGCGCGGCTGACCGACCTATGGGCCAGCCGTTTAGCGCCACACGGAAGACCCGCTCACCGCTGCCTGGTCGTGCTTACCGAGTTTGCACAGCCAGGGGAACGGCATCCTCAAACAGAAATTCATGCAGGAAGCGGTCGGACCAGTCGGATCCAAAATAGCTGCTAAACAACCCATGGGCCGGGTCCCGTTCAGCACTGTACTGATCGTAATCGCGCTGGGCCTGTCGCACCCGGTTGACTTCAGCATCACGGGTTGCCGGTGTTGCCTCCGCTAGCATCTGCCAGTAGAGATCAAGATAATCCTTGAACGCATCAAAGACTCGTGTGGCGACCGTTTCCGGGTCGGTCTTCGCAAACAGTAAATATTTCGAAAAATATTGATTGGCGTCATAAAACTTCATTTCTAAGTTTTGCACCAGGTCAGGATAGCTATCGTGCAGTGCCTTTAGCGGCGTTACATACTTTGCTTCGTAAGCCTCATCCTGAAAGAGCGGCTGAAAGTCCAACACAATTAGATTTTTGACTTTTCCAAACGAGAGAAAATCAATGCCTAACAGCGGCAAATCGTAGCAGGCGTTGGGATAAATTACACTATTGAAAATTTGCGCCCCGGCACCCGCATCAATGTATGTGTAGCGAATCTTTCGTAGCTCTGGGCACTGGTAACACCAACTTTGAATCTTCGCCGGGTGCCGTCCCCGGTCACTCACCAACTGCTCTAGTCCTGCAGGAATGGGTCGGGGTTGTAGGTCAAAACGCTGATGGAGTTCAGATTCTAAATGCTCTAAAAAAGGCCGGTACATAGGCGACGCGGTGTTATTGGCTAGCTTATAAAA
>JBCBOC010000518.1:0-3660 GCA_039821475.1 Cyanobacteria bacterium J06632_22
CATCCCTCATGCCTTTGACCCGCTATATGCCTGCCCTCGCCGTTGAACCCCATCGGTTGTGACGATTGCTGTATCTGTAGTTTCAAAGCCCGCAACGCGCCATGATTTTGTTTCCGCGAGGACGGTTGACGGCAGGACTAATCGTCGCATTATTGAGCAACGTGAGCGTCCCAGCGCCCGCCTTGGCTCAGACCGCGCCCAGGTTACCTCGCCTACCCTCAGGGGAAACCATTCCTCTACCGCCAGCAGATGAGACGATTTTAGAGGAGCAAATTCCCGATACGCCGTTGCCCAGCGACCCCCTACCCACGCTGCCCGACCCCGATGAACTGCTCGCCCCGGTTAACCCGTCAGGACCCGGCGAAGACTTAAACGATGCAGATGCAACCTTCTTCGTCGATGACATCCAGATTCAAGGCAGTACGGTCTTCACAGCGGCAGATTTTGCTGACCTGATTGCGCCCTATGTTGATCGTCAGGTGAGCTTCAACGAGCTGCTGCAACTCCGCACAGCCATTACCGAGCGCTATGTCGAGGCCGGGTATCTCACCTCAGGGGCACTCATTCCCCCCCAGACCCTGGTGGATAATGTCGTCATTCTGCAGGTCATTGAGGGGGAACTGGAAGATATCGTGATCACGGGCACGACCCGTCTGAACGAAGGCTATGTGCGTAGCCGCATTGAACGGGTGGCCACGCCGCCGCTTCAGGTGGAAAACCTACTGGCTGGGCTCCAACGCCTCCAGCTGGATCCCCTGATTGAAACCGTCGCCGCGGACCTACAGGCTGGGGTGAGGCCCGGCACCAGTCTCTTGGTGTTAGACATTACGGAGGCCGAGTCCTTTGACGTCACGACTCGACTGGCCAACAACCGCTCCCCTAACATTGGGGGCACGCAGCGCACCTTGGGCATTAGCGAAGGCAACCTGTTCGGTCTCGGAGACAAAATCTCCTTTGACTACAAAAACACGGACGGCAGCGACGGTTTTGACCTGAGCTATACCCTGCCAATTAGCGCCAATAATGACACGCTGCGCTTGGCTGCGGGCTACTCCAGCAGCCAAGTAATCAACTCGGTATTCTCGGTTTTAGAAATTTCGTCCGATAGCTACTACTACGAGTTGGGCTGGCGGCACCCGTTTATCGAAACCCCCACTACGGATCTGGCGGTGGGCCTGACCTTGTCCCACCAGCGTAGCCAAACCCGGCTGGGTCTCGACAACATTGGTCCCTTTCCCTTGTCTCCAGGCGCGGACGATAACGGTTCAACCCGTGTGACGGCCCTGCGTTTTTTTCAGGAATGGACCCAACGGAGTGAACAACATGTGCTGGCATTGCGATCGCAATTCAACCTGGGGGTAGGCGCCTTGGGAGCCACTGTTAACGATATCGGTCCAGACAGCCGCTTTCTCTCTTGGCGAGGTCAAGGTCAATGGGTGCAGAGCTTGGGCTCCGACACCCTGTTTTTTCTGCGTGGCGATGCCCAATTGGCCTTAAACGATTTGCTATCTGCAGAGGAGTTTGGCCTCGGCGGCGCCCAAAGTGTGCGCGGCTACCGGCAAGATGCCCTCCTGCGCGACAACGGAACGCTGCTGTCTGCGGAACTCCGCCTCCCCATTGCCCGCGTGCCAGAACTCGACGGCGTGCTCCAAGTCATTCCCTTTATTGACGCTGGAGTCGCCTGGAATTTTGACGGTAGCAGCACCGGACCCAACACCCTCGTTGGGGCCGGACTGGGTCTACTTTGGCAGCAGGGTAATGATTTCTCGGCCCGACTAGACTGGGGCATTCCCCTGGTCGACTTAGCCGGAGAACGTAGCGGCTGGCAGGACAACGGCATTTATTTCTCGATCCAGTACACGCCGTTCTAGGCAGCACTGCACTAATACGCGCCTTTCGTCGCCCGTTCGATCTCACGCTTAGCTTGCTTTTGCTTCAGTGAATCGCGTTTGTCGTGCAGTTTCTTACCGCGACCTAGGGCAATACTGACTTTGACATAGCCCTTTTTCAAATACATTTTTAGCGGTACTAGGGTCAGGCCCTTTTCCTCTACCTTGCCAATCAGTTTACGGATTTCGGCCTTGTGCAGCAGTAACCGACGCTTACGGCGCGGGTCGTGGTTGTAGGCCTGATTGGTCATACTGTGGGGTGAAATGTGAACATTATGGAGCCAGACCTCTGCATCGCGCACATTAGCAAAACCATCCCGCAGGTTGACTTTCCCCTCACGAATAGATTTCACCTCGGTCCCCTTAAGTTCAAGGCCCGCCTCGTAGGTTTCCAGAATTTCGTACTGAAATCGCGCCTGACGATTGTCGGCAACGACTTTATAACCATCACTGGGTTCTTGCTTTTTTTTCGCCATCGATCGCGATTACTCCATTGACCCGACGACAATGCACCATTCGTGCAGCTCATACTCGACGCAGCCATTGGCAATCAGCGGGTCTGCCGCGACAATCTGCTGGGCTTCGTCAAGGGATAGGGCCTGAAATAATAGCATTCCACCGCCGTATTCGGCCCAGTAACCGCTCTTAGCCCGGTGGCCTTGGGCGTTCAGATGTTGCACATAGTCATGGTGGGCGGGCACAAACTGATCAAAGGTGGCCTTATTGACAATGCCGCGCTCAATTTTGACAAACCAGGGCATAGGCGAACCGTGAGTGCTCAGACAGTTCTATGAGTAGAACAATGGGTAACCCCTGCAGGGACCATATCCAGCTTAAAACCTGTCGATTGAGCAGGAAAAATCCGCCAGGTCTGGACGTTGCAGTAGTTTAGAGGGCATTTTTCTGGGGCATTTTTCTGGACCGGACTATTTTCCGGGACGAACTTTAAAGCCGAAAAATCTCTGATAGAAGTATTGTTCTGATAGAAGTATTGTATGGAATCGAAACCCCACCAGACCAAAACGCAGCGATTCTTCATTGCCCTCATCCCGCCAGACCAGATCCAAGCAGAGGCGAACGCGATCCGGCAGGAGTTTGCCGACCGGTTTAACAGCCGTAAAGCATTTAACGCTCCCCCGCATATCACCCTACAACCGCCTTTTCAGTGGCCGGTGGCCATGGCAGATCGGCTAACGGCGACGGTGGCCGACTTTTCGAGCCAGCGGGCCGCGTTTGCGGTTCAGCTACAAGGCTTTGGGGCCTTTTCTCAGGGCGTTGTGTACATTAACGTCAGCCCCAGTGACACCCTGATGCAACTCCAAGCCGATCTATCGCAGGTCTTGATAGATCAGCTTGAGATTCGCGATCGCAACCCCTACCGTTCCTACTGTCCCCACATGACGGTTGCCTTTCGAGACTTCACTCGCAGCGCCTTTGAGCAGGCCTGGCCCGAGTTCGAGCAGCGCCCCTACGACGCCACCTTTACGGCTCAGCACCTGACTCTCCTGATCCACCGCCAGCGCTGGGAGATCTACCGCAGCTTTGCGCTGCAGTAACGCCTGTGGCAGCCATCATATTGCTAAGGACAGAGTGGAGCGCGGCAAGCGCGAGTTCTGTCCCCGCGTTCTCAGCCCAGGGGCTTAATCCCCTGTTTGACTGCTATGGGGCAGATAGGGAGCGCGCTGATTCGCATTAACACCCGCCGCAATGTCCGGCATTGAAACCTGATACAGAGCGTCTAATAGATCGTACCAGTAGCCGTTCTGCGCCA
>JBCBOC010000501.1:0-3768 GCA_039821475.1 Cyanobacteria bacterium J06632_22
CACCGTGTTGGGCCAAGCGCTTAGGACAATTCTGGCGCTCAAGGGCCTAGTATGGCCGCCAAGTAGCTTGCTGTCATGCACAAACTCCAAACAAGGGCTCCAAAAAAGGGCTCCAAAAAAGTGACCCCAAAAAAGGAACTTTGTGGCGACGGCTATAAGTCTCCATTGACGAGACCATTGAAGCCATAGATCTTGCGTTCCCCGACCACAGGCACAAGATTGACCGTTTTCTCATCCCCAGGCTCGAATCGAATCGCTGTGCCTGCAGGAATATCTAAGCGCTTACCCTTGGCCTGATCCCGGTCAAAGGACAGGGCCGGATTGACTTCGAAGAAGTGAAAGTGAGACCCGATCTGAATCGGGCGGTCGCCAGTATTGGCAACGGACAGTTCTGTGACAAGGCGATCGGCATTAAGGTCTAAGGTGCCTTCCGCGGGAATGAGTTCACCGGGCGTCATAGTGTCTCCAGAGAAGAGAAAGAAGAGTCGGACATCGGAGTAACGCAGGCCTAAGCCCTTACACCCACTGGGACTCGGGCAGGAACCCGATGGAGCTGAATAAAATCAATCACCTGGTCAAGCCCTGTCTGGCGTTTAAGATTGGTGAATACAAATGGACGATCGCCACGCATTTTTTTAGCATCGCGGTCCATCACCCCTAGGTCAGCGCCAACCAACGGGGCTAAATCGGTTTTGTTAATGACCAACAGGTCCGATTTGGTAATGCCGGGCCCCCCTTTTCGGGGAATTTTATCGCCCGCCGCCACGTCAATGACATAAATCGTTAGGTCCACCAACTCGGGGCTGAAGGTTGCCGCCAGATTATCGCCGCCGCTCTCCACAAAGACAAAATCCAATGGGAAGCGCTGCTCTAGATCTTCGATGGCCACTAAGTTAATAGAGGCATCTTCGCGAATGGCCGTGTGCGGACAGCCGCCCGTCTCGACCCCCTTGATGCGATCGCAATCTAAGGCCTCAGCCCGAACTAGAAACTGAGCATCCTCCTGCGTGTAAATATCGTTGGTGACAACGGCAATCTCATGGGTCGCACGCAGCGCCCGACAGAGGCAGGCCACCAAGGCCGTCTTACCTGAACCGACTGGTCCCGCTATGCCGACCCGTAATGGACTAGATGTCATGACACTTCCTCGTGCTCATCCTAAAAGTTCGTGTAAAAGTTCATGTGTTATTACTCAAGCCCAACAATCCGTGTGCCAACCCGCGCACCCAAACTGACGGGCAATTCACTAACGATCTAAAAAGACGTTCTAAAAAGTAAAATCCTAAATCCTGAGACTTAAACCTGATCTCAATATCAGCTTTGGAACAATCGCACCCGCTGAATCTCGTGTTGACTGCTGGCAAGGGCTACCCCCCAACTACAGCATCTCAACTCGTCATCTCTCAGCTTAAGCACATCCGTCACCGTCGCAACAATACAAGGCGTTAAGTTAAATAACAGTTGTTGTCCTGCGGTTTGTCCCAGCGGAATCAGCTTGACACCGGCATTAATTAAATTCCCTGCCCAACCCTGATAAAACGCCGTCAGTGTCGCTGTCAGATCCACTTGCCAGTGCGCCGCCGCGCCCCCAAACACAACCGCCCAGTTGACGGGCGATGAACAGTGTTGCAGCCAATCCGCCGTCGCAGGATCCATTTTCTCCAACAAACGAGATAAAGATCGTCCCATCTGCCAGCTTTGCTGACGAAGTTCTTTCGTTTCTCTTGCCGCTGACCACCAATGGTTCCATTGGCTCAAGTCATCCCAGCAGGCCGCCGCAACGGCTTGATAGGCTCTGACCAAGACCGCTCCCTCCAACTTCAATCCACCCTGTTGAAGCTCTGCTGCCAGCCACTGGTGTAGAGTCGCCGCATCGACGATCGAGCCAGCCTCAACCAGTGTCTCTAGCCCCTCTGAGTAGCTGTAGGCTCCCACCGGTAACGTTGGACTGGCCAGCTGCAACAAAGACAGTAGTGTTGCAGCCGAGATTGCAGTCGGGGGACCGGCAAGGTGCTGTGACGAATCCGCTAGCGCAGTGTTTGTGTGTTTAGCCATCGCTAAAGGCAGAAAAAAGAGCAATATTAACGGGCCAGGCCAGGCGTCGGAACAGCCGCGACGCTAATGGGCATGGCTATGGGCATGGCTAGCGTGGTGACGGCTGTGGTAGGCACCGGATTCAGGTCGAAACGGCGCAACCTCTTCAACAACGTTCACCCGAAGTTGGTCGATTAACAGCGATTTCAAAACCGGATCAGGCGCGAGCCGCAACCACTCTAGGGTCACCTCTAGCGGCACATGGCGATTCCCGAGATGATAAGCCGCCTTTAACAAAGCCAAGGGCGTTGACGCTCGGACCGTCATCACTGGCTCAGGCTTAGCGACAATCCGCACCATGACCTCACCCGCCTCAGCGGACAGTAGGTCACCATGCTGCAAGCACGTCCCACGGGGAAGCTGCAGATACACCGGATCGCCATTCGACAAAACGTGCCGATGCCGCGATCTCGTTCGCGCGTCTGCTGTCAGGGGCAGGACAATCGGCACAGGTAGATTGCCGTTGCACCCAAACCCAGGCCCGCCATCGGGCCGGACATCGGCCAGGGAACATCGTTGAGTCAAAACAATCATGAATCAGGCATCTGGCTCATCTGCTGATGCCCCAGCCTAGCAAAGCGATACCCGTCGTCTTATCAATAAAGGTGTCTGCCCAGGTTAAGAAATCAGCGCGTCAGATTAAGAAGACTAAACTGTATCGTGTGATACAACTCGTGTAAGGTTACGCAATGATAATGCATCTGCTGTGTAATCACACCTAAGACAGGGGTACCACCCCTTACCTAAGGTCTAGACCAATGCTCAGAGCGGGTTTTAGTCTGTAGGGTTTGACAGGGCTTGATTTTTTGCGGTTGGGCATGGCCCATGGGCGAATGGTCGAGTCAAAGCTGTAATGTCTTAGGCAATTGCAGGGCGCACGGTGTGTCGCGTGGTGTGTGCTTTCTATTGGGGCTGCGTCTGGTGAGCTGGCTGGCAGTCTTGCTGGATGGTTTAGCCCTCTGATATTACGTGTAGCTGCTTTGGAGTGAAGTATAAAAAATGACAACTCGGTTCGGAAGACGGAAATTTCTGGTTTACGGTTCGGCAACGCTAGGCACTAGCGTCCTGCTGAAGGCCTGCGCAGGTGGCGGTGATGCGCCCGAAGCAGATGCAGGTGGCGGTGGTGATGAAGTCGCCGCAAGCGGCGATGGCGGCGGTGGTGGCGATACCATTAAGGTCGGCATCCTGCACTCTCTGAGCGGCACGATGGCTATTAGTGAGACGACAGTCGTCGAAGCTGAGCAGCTTGCCATTAAAGAAATCAACGCAGCCGGTGGTGTCCTCGGTAAGCAGATTGAAGCCATCGTTGAAGACGGTGCATCTGACTGGGATACCTTTGCAGAGAAGGCAGAGAAGCTGATCGACCAAGATCAGGTTGTGACCGTTTTCGGCTGCTGGACCTCTGCTAGCCGGAAGAAGGTACTGCCGGTATTCGAATCTAAGGAACACCAGCTTTGGTACCCCGTACAGTACGAAGGTCAAGAGTGCTCCAAGAACATCTTCTACACTGGCGCTGCACCTAACCAGCAGATTGAGCCCGCTGTAGATTGGCTACTGGAAAACAAAGGCAAGGAATTCTTCCTCGTAGGCTCTGACTACGTTTTCCCTCGGACAGCCAACAACATTATCAAGGAGCAGCTTGCGGCCAACGGTGGCACCACTGTCGGTGAAGAC
>JBCBOC010000701.1:0-2611 GCA_039821475.1 Cyanobacteria bacterium J06632_22
AAGGGGAATTGTCACTATATTTGGATCATCGGCCCAAACATAGATCGACCCCCAGGAGAGGGTTTGTTGTTGCCATGTATTGGCATACCACTCATCTGCTAAGGGGTCCCAATCTTCAGGTGTATAAATCTTGACCACCTTCGTGCGACGGCCTTGCTCATCGGTGGCAAAGGTGTGGTTGTTGCCGTCCGTTTGGTCAGAAATTTCGTCAATCGTGACGCCTTGCCCCTCAAGAAATGAGCCTGCCCCAGCAAACAGTCCCGACTCCAGGGCATATCCGACGTAGCTGACATGGTCAAAACGCTGAATTTTTCGCCACAGATAGTCGCCCGATGCCGATACATCCTGCCAGTCGAGAAAGCCTAACTCAGCCGCATCTAGAATTGTGTGGTGCAACTCGTTAGGTGACGAAAAATAATCGTCTAGTTCCAGCATGACCTGGGTGCCGGTCTGCTGCATCCGCTGGTTGGCCAAGTCCTGGATAGCCTGCTGACCATTGCGGTGAGACCAGTACCCCACAACGCCCACTGCTGTCGCCACTTGAATCAAAAATGGCGCCGTAAGGACGACTTTTAGCGGCCACCGCTGTCGGTTGCTGGGCCTGGGAAGGCGGGGCAGACGATTAAGAATGTTCATTCTTACGTCCATTGGGATACCGCATTAGTATTCCCAGCTGGTTCGGGCACTGACCAATAAAACTTAGTATTTGTCATCGCCTAAAATACTGATCAAAACCAGTTAGACGGATGAAATTAGCCAAAATTTTGAAAATCGAGAAAATTAGGTGAAAATTGCTCCACCCATGAGTTTGGTATACCGCCGATCCAATTCCCTCTGCAGTAACGGCCACAGATCCAACGTCGCGTCCTCATTGACAATTTGCTCCGCCGCTTCACGGGCCAGCTCCAACACATCCTGGTCCTCCACCAAACTCGCCAGGGCAAAGTCTGGCAGCCCCGACTGTCGGGTGCCCAGCACCTGACCCGGACCGCGAAATCGCAGGTCCATTTCTGAAATAAAGAAGCCGTCTTGGGACTGTTCCAACACCTTAAGTCGTTGGATGGCCGTGTCGTTTTTGGTGCTGCTCATCAGCAGGCAGTAGGATTGGTCTGCCCCCCGACCAACCCGCCCGCGAAGCTGGTGGAGCTGAGATAGGCCAAAGCGCTCGGCATGTTCGATTAGCATGACGCTGGCGTTGGGCACGTCTACGCCAACTTCCACCACCGTAGTAGAGACGAGAATGTGAGTTTTGCGATCGCAAAATCCCACAATCGCCGCGTCCTTATCCGCCGAACTCATGCGCCCGTGCAACAGCCCCACCTTAAATTCTGGAAACACCACCTCACTGAGTCGCTGGTGTTCTTCTACCGCCGAGCGCAGGTCCAGCTTTTCCGACTCTTCCACCAGGGGCAGGACAATATACACCTGCCGTCCTTGGGCAATTTCTCGACGAATTAGGTCGTAGGCGTGATTGCGATCGCCCCCTTTAATCAAGGTGGTCTGAATCGCCTTACGACCGGGGGGCAGTTCGTCGATTTGGCTCACGTCCAAATCCCCGTGTAGCGTTAGTGCCAGGGTTCTGGGAATGGGGGTTGCCGTCAGGGTGAGCACGTGGGGATTATCGCCCTTTTGCTGGAGCCTAGCCCGCTGCTGTACCCCAAAACGATGTTGTTCATCAATCACCACCAGTCCCAGGTTGGTGAACTTGACCGGGTCTTCGATCAGGGCGTGGGTACCCACCAGTACCGGCAGTTCTCCAGTGATCAGTTCCGAGTGAATTTTGCGTCGTTTGGCCGCCTTGGTTGACCCGGTCAACAGCTCCACCGACAGGTGCAGCAGGTTAAACCAGCTCACCAGCTTGCGGTAATGCTGCTCGGCCAGCACCTCGGTGGGGGCCATCAGCGCGGCCTGGTAGCCATTTTGAATGGCCGCCAGCATCGCCACCACCGCCACCACCGTTTTACCAGAGCCCACATCCCCCTGCACCAGCCGATTCATGGGCACGGACTGTTGTAAATCCGCCAAAATATCTTGAGAAACCCGCTGCTGCGCGCCCGTAAAGCTAAAGGGTAGAACGTCATGGAATTTGTCGATTAGCTCGCCCGTGGGGGCCATCTGGACGCGGGTTTGTTCTTGCTGTTGTTGTTTACGGCGGCGCAGCAGACCGAGCTGTAGGTAAAAGAACTCGTCAAAGATTAGGCGACGGCGAGCCAAGGCTAACTCATCGGTGTTGGCTGGGAAGTGGATATTTGCGATCGCACCGGCCAACTGCATCAGCTCGTAGCGATGGCGAATTTCGGCGGGCAACGGGTCGCGAATTTCCACCGCGGCGGGCAGTGCCGCCACCACCGCCCGTCGCACGATATCGGCTCCGACGCCATCGGTGAGCGGGTACACGGGCACCACCCGCCCAATTACCGTCGAGTCAATCCGATCTTCAGAGCTCTCTAGCACCTCCAGATCGGGGTTGTCCAGGGTAATGCCGTACTTGCCCTGCTTCACCAGGCCCGATGCTGCGATAACCGCACCAGAGGGATAGAGGCGTTTCTGTCGCTCCTGCCAGCTGCGGTTGCGAAACCGGCTGCCCGCATAGAAGCGGCTGATTTTCATC
>JBCBOC010000798.1:0-1983 GCA_039821475.1 Cyanobacteria bacterium J06632_22
CACCAACTGGCCACGTCGATGATGCCCCCCGAATGCCTTGAACGCCATGAATTTGATCCCTTCAAAGCCGATACCTTTGACGGGGCCCTATTTGCCGGGCATCTCAATACCCTGTCGTTGTATATGGGGCCAAACGTTGCCGCTCAAGAATTTAGCTTTGCCACCTTTGCGCCTCAAGATTACGGTCGGGTTGAACGCGATTGCATCACCTTCATTGACCGTATTGGGCGTAAGCAGCTGTTGTTTGCCCGCCGCACTACCGCAGAAAAACCACAGCGATTTTTTATTAAAGGTCACTTTCTCTGTGCGGCCGCCGCCCTTGAGCGTCAATACCCCGATGCAACATTTCTGACCGTCATTCGCGACCCAGCTCAGCGCCTGCAAAGTGGCATCAACTATATGCGAGTCAATCCTAGCGATCCATCAATGGGACCACCGCCCTGGCTTTGGCTCTCTCAGTGGCTGCTGCTAACAGAACTTGACTACTGCCAGATTGAACAATCCTGGTATTCCCGAAAAAGAGGGGCACGCCGATGCGTGATACGGTTTTCTGATTTTGTATCTGACCTCCAAGGCACCATGGCGTCTGTTTACCAAAACTGTTTCGATCAACCTCAGCTGCCCCCCCATGTTCCACGCGCTCACCCACCCCGTGAGCGAAAACAGTACACCGTGAATTATTCGCTCGCCGAGTTAGGGATAACTGCAGACGCCTTTCGCGCACAGCTCGCCGAGTATGTTGCCTGGTGTCAGCCTCGGACAGCGCCGCGTATCCAACCCAACCCCCAGCCTAAAACCAAGGAGGCATGGTCATGACAGCATCGGTACGGCCTTTGACTCAAGCCCTCCGCTATCCGTGGCAAGGCAAGGGGTGGTTCTACAGGCTGCTGCCACTGGCCCTGTTGCAGCTTGTGCCAGTCATCGGTCAAATCATTCTGATGGGCTACGGGCAAGCCATCGCTCGGGCAGTTTACCGACAACAGAGGGATTTACCCAGACTCCACTTACGTCGCGCGTTGATAGATGGCTTACGCCTAGCGGCAATAGGGATTGTCTATTGCTTACCCATCATCTTGACCGTGTTGTTAGTGCTCAGTGGCGACAGTATGTCTAATGCCGAAACGTCCGGTAGCATCCCAGGTATTGTCTACCCGATCGTACTACTGAGTTACAGTCGCATCAGCAGCGAGATTGTGAAGCGACGCCCCACGGTTAAATCCGCTGTCTCGTTTGTCAACAGAATCTTCAGCTTCCTCGTTGTTCTGTTTATTATCTGGCGCTTAAGCGGTCTGTTTACCCTGCTAAAGGGAGGGGTAGACTTCAGCGACATCACATTAACGAGTACGGACATCGTGATGTTATTCGTATCATCATTGCTCTTATCAATTCTGGTGGCCGCATGGCTGATATCTGGCGTTCAGTTCGCAATTACCGGCAAAGGCTTACTCAACCCCCGTGCGACCTTGAAGCGGATGATGGTAAACCGTGGACTAACACTTCGTTTTACGCTGAGCACTTGGCTATTGATAGCAGGCACTGCGGTCACCACAATGGCTAGCGCGTTATTTCTGCTCGTGCCAGGGCTTGTGTTGCTGACAGCGGGTAATGCGGCCATTTGGTACCTTGCAACTCAATACGCGAAAAGGGTCGGCATCCTTGAAAGAGGTAACTAGTGCAGCGCCAACGCTAAAGATTCGGGTCAGGACAGTGAAGTAGTGAGTGGTGAATAGTGAAGTAGCGTTTGGCCTTAAAAAGTAGGGCTATCCTGCCGAGTCAATAATGAAATGGCGGCGCAGCCGCACACAAACGGCTGTGGCGACTGCTATAGCAATCCGCACAAAGGTTGGGCCGGGTTGCGAAGTCACGGAGCGTTCTGGGGCTGAGGGATAGCCATACTCAGAGGCTCACGCGAAGTGCCCAAAGCTATCGCCGTCGCCACAACGGCCCTTTTTGGGGCCCTTTTTGGGGCCCTTTTTGGGGCCC
>JBCBOC010000292.1:0-5553 GCA_039821475.1 Cyanobacteria bacterium J06632_22
GCAATCGAAAGCCCGTCAAAGGTGGCAGTGCCCCGACCAATTTCGTCCAACAGCACCAGGGACTGGGGTGTAGCGTGGTTGAGGATATTGGCGGTTTCGTTCATCTCCACCATGAAGGTGGACTGGCCCGTCGCCAGATCGTCCACGGCGCCGACCCGAGTAAAAATGCGATCGCAAACTCCCAGCCTGGCCCCCTTAGCAGGCACAAAGCTCCCCACCTGGGCCATCAGCTGAATCAACCCCACCTGCCGCAGGTAGCAGCTCTTGCCACTGGCGTTCGGCCCGGTGAGGATAATCAGATCCGGCGAGAGTTGCTCCTTCCCCCTTTTCCCTTTTCGTGTTGCCCCCTCTCCTAAGCCCGTCGAATTCGGCACAAAGAACCCAGCAGGCAGCGACTGCTCCACCACCGGATGCCGCCCCAGATCAATATCAATCGGTCGTCCTGGCAGCATCTCGGGTCGGCAGTAGCCCTGATAGATGGCCACCTCAGACAGCCCGGCCAGCACATCTGCCGCTGCTACTGCCACCGCCACCTCGCGAATCAGCGCCACATGCTCGGCCACCTCGGCCCGCAGCGCCAGAAAAATCTCATACTCCAGCTGGTGAATCTCTTCTTTCGCGTTGAGAATCCGGGCCTCTCTCTCCTTAAGTTCGGGAGTAATATAGCGTTCTTCGTTAGTGAGGGTTTGTTTGCGAATGTAGTCATCCGGGGCCTGGCTGCTTTTGGCCCGCGAGATGCTGATGTAATAGCCAAAGGCCTTGTTGAAGCCCACCTTTAGGGTGGAAACGCCCGTGCGGTCTCGCTCTGTTTTTTCTAAGTTGGCAATCCAGCGCTGATCGCCACTCACCTGGTCCCGCAGTCCGTCCAAATGGGCGTTGACGCCATCACGAATCAGGCCCCCCTCGGTCAGGTACAGGGGCGGAGTATCGACCAAGTGCTCCCGCAGTTTGCGCCCCAGCTGCTCAAGTTCAGGCGGCACGTACTGGAGTTTTGTCAGGTAAGGCGATTGAGCATGGGCCATCAGCGCCGCCAGGTCCGGCAGTTTCTCGAAGGAGTCGGCCATGGCGACCAGGTCACGCCCGTTGGCGGTGCCAGAACCGGCGCGGCCCGCTAGCCGCTCCAGGTCATAAATCTGTTTCAACAGAATCTGGAGCTGTTGTCTGAGCGAGCCGTTCGACACCAGCTCAGCAATGGTCTCTTGGCGCGCTTCTATGGCAGGAATATCCAACAGCGGCTGCAACAGCCAGCGGCGCAGGGCACGGCTGCCCATGGCCGTTGTTGTTTTATCTAAGGCCCACAGTAGCGATCCATGGAAAATCCCATCTCGACAGGTTTGGGTGATCTCTAAATTTCGGCGGGTCTGGTGGTCGAGCACCAGAAATTCTGTGATGGTGTAAGTAGACAGGGGCTGAAGGGGGGCCAAGGTCTCTTTTTGAGTGTCTTCGAGATACTCCAGCAGGCCTCCAGCAGCCCGCATGGCCAGGGGCAAACTGTCACAGCCGAGACCTTCGAGGGAGCGCAATCGAAAGCTTTGCAATAGACGCTGGCGAGCTTCGACTTGGGTAAAGGGGGTTTGCGATCGCAACGTGTAGCAAAACTGCGTCGGCAAACAGTCGGGTAACGACTCGCTTTTTTCGCCGGGCCGCAGCAGCGCCCCTAAATCCGGCGCATTGGTGGGCAGCAGCACCTCCGCCGGCTGCATCCGCATCAGCTCCTGGGCAAGGGCGTCCAGCCCCGTAGCCTGGGTGGTTAAAAATTCTCCGGTGGACACATCCGCGTGGGCTAACCCCCAGTGCTCACCAGCAATCACCACCGCCGCCAAAAAATTATTGCGCTTAGCGGTGAGCATCCCCTCCTCAAGCACCGTACCTGGCGTGATCACCCGCGTCACCTCCCGGCGCACCATCCGCTTTTCGGCACGGGCTTGGGCCGGGTCTTCGACTTGATCGCAGATGGCCACGGCATAGCCCTTGTCCACTAACTGTGTGCAGTAGCGGTCTAGCGCATGATGGGGAATGCCCGCTAACGGCACCCGCCCCACCCGCTCCCCGGCGTCCTTGCTCGTGAGCACAAGTTCCAGCTCACGGGCAATGGAGATGGCATCTTGAAAAAAGGTCTCAAAAAAATCCCCGACCCGGTACATCAGTAGCGCGTGGGGGTATTCATCCTTAATGTCGGCATAGTGCCGCATCATCGGCGTCAGTACATCGCGGGCCACATCGCGATAGTCGGCATAACGAACGGTATGCTTGGCCAGCCGCTCTGGCACACCCAGATCTTTGGGAGAAATCGGCTCTGCGGTCTGAGCCGCCGGGTCAGACTTACTCGAAGGCTCCCCCTTAGTAGCGGTCGCCTTAGCAGCCATTTTTTCAGATGTAGTCTTTTCAGGGGCAGTCTTTTCAGGGGCAGTCTTTTCAGAGGCAGATTGTTTAACGGAAGATTGCTGAGGAGCAGCGGTTTTGGTACCGGATTGGGGGGCCATAGGGTGCGAAAGAGGCAAGCATTCCATCAATTTTAGACGGCCCCGCCCTGGTCGATGGGCTTTGTATCAGGGATGATCACATTTGATACGGCTGTGATGATACGGCTGTGATGTAGGGCGTTAACGCGGTGGGGGCATAGCGATGCTGACGGTGTTAGATTTTATCGGTGTCGGCGTGTTTGCCGTCAGCGGAGCCTTAGCAGCCGGGCGCAAACACCTGGATTTGCTGGGAGTCGTGGTGATTGCTGTGGTCACCTCCGTCGGCGGCGGCACCCTGCGAGACCTGTTGCTAGACCGGCATCCTGTCTTTTGGATCGACGACTCGCGCTACCTATGGGTGATCGTCGGCGCAGCGCTGCTGACAGTGGTGTACACCCGTCTTTTCCAACCGCCAGGCAAGTCACTTCTGATTGCCGATGCCCTGGGCTTGGCGCTGTTTTCCATTAGCGGCGCACAAATTGCCGAACAAGCCGGGCTCGACAGCGTCATTATTGTGCTGATGGGGACCATTACCGGCACCGCTGGCGGCGTCCTGCGGGACGTGCTGCTGGCCGACATTCCGGTGGTACTACGACGGGGACGCATCTATGCCACGGCCGCCATTGTGGGCATCAGCGTGTATCTGGTCTGTCAGCGGTTAGGCCTGACCACTGACCTCGCCGCCCCCATCGGCATGGCCATTGTCGCCGCCCTTCGCTTTGCCGCCATCATTTGGGACCTGATGCTGCCCATCTTTAGCCTGTCGGATCTGCCCGCAGATAAGACCTGAGTCCTGCATTCGCTAGGATAGGCTGAGAGGCAACCGCAGCAGACTAGCGCCATGGCATTCAGCAAATTCACGCTCAAGCAGATCAAGCAGGAGTTAGGCATTCAGGTCATTGAAAACGAACGCCTTTTCATCGCCTCGAGCCCAGCTGTCCAGGTGAGCGATTACCTCCAAACAACGCTGGCTGAGTTCTCCCCACTCGCACTGTCCATCAATACAGAGAAATCTCGCTCCGAGTGGATCGTTGCACCGGTACTCGCTGAACTCCGACGCCAGCTAGATAAGCAAGTCAGCTTATTCTCGGGCATTTCCTGGTCTGTCGAACCGGAAAAGGGCCTTGATGGTTTTTGTGACTACATCATCAGCGCAGATGCGGAGCAGTTTTATCTCGTCGCCCCGGTGGTCACCATCGTCGAAGCCAAGAAAGAAAACATCGTCGGTGGGCTGGGGCAATGCATTGCCACCATGTATGCGGCTCAACTGTTTAATCAACGGGAAGGGCATCCCATTGAGACCATTTATGGTGCCGTCACGACCGGCACCAACTGGCGGTTTCTAAAGCTGCAAGGTCAAACGGCCTGGATTGATCTAGATGAGTATTTCTTGCAGGATGTTGGGCAGATCCTCAGCATCTTGAAACAGGTTGCCCAACCAATACGCCTGCCGGCCTAGCCCAGTCACGACCGATCTGCACCGATCCCAAATCAGCCTGTCCGCTCGACGCATGATGATCGATAATGGGAGACGTTGCTTAGTATTTCTATACAAATGCCGTTACCCACCAATCTGACGACCCTCGACGGGGCTGCCATTGCGCCCGAAACCCTAGACAACAAGGTGATTTTGTTTGTCAACGTGGCCAGCAAGTGTGGCCTGACACCCCAGTACGAAGGTCTGGTTAAGCTGAATGCTGAGTACGCAGAAAAGGGATTCCAGGTCATCGGCGTGCCTTCCAACCAGTTCGGTAGCCAGGAGCCCGGCACCCCTGACGAAATCAAAGAGTTCACCTCTTCTAAGTACGGTGTGGACTTCCCCCTACTCGAAAAGCAGGACGTGAACGGTGCTAACCGCAGCCCGCTATACACTTTTCTCGTTGGCGAAGGCGGCGATATTGAGTGGAACTTTGGCAAGTTCTTAGTGGGCCGCGACGGTGAAGTCGTCGCTCGCTTTGAGCCCACAACCGCCCCCGACGATGCGGGTCTGAAGGCTGAGATTGAGAAGGCACTTTAGACTAAACCATTCAGACCTAGGCTCAGAGAGCGCTACGGGTTTAGCCCTGAATGCATCTGAGTCATTGTCTCAGGCCTAATAACGCAAGAAGCGGGCTGCCATGTCTATTGGCTAGCCCGTTTGTTATTCGAATATTTGATGGTGAATCCTGTTGAGGCGTTGAAAACATTCCAGCAGGGTCGATCTGGTGATCGCTCAGCAGCATCAACCTAGGTCGGCTTCAAGAGGGGGGCGCTTCAAGAGGGGCGCTTCAGGGGGGAGAGCTTCACTCAACCGCTAAGGGCGTTAATAAGGGCTGCAGATGGTCTAAGAGGACATCTGCAACAAAGCGGTTGCCATCGTCGTTAAGGTGCACACCATCGTGGGTCAAAATACCTTCGTAGGCTTGGTTCGGATTATTGCGTTGCAGGTATTGTTCAAAGGCAGCCCGCAAATCGCACAGGTGGGCATCGGAGCTGCGGGCCACCTGGCGAGAAATTTCGGCATACTCCACCAATAGCTGATTGGCTTCTGCATCACTATCGGGGTCTTCGCCAATCACGCTGGGGGTACATAGCGAAACCTCAGCGCCTGTTGCTTGAATCTGGGCAATGAGCGCCTGCAAACCCTGCTCGTAGGCAGCGGGCTCTGTGCCAATTTCATCGTCAAAGAAGAAGTGCCAGACATCATTGATGCCGATGTAGATCACCACATGGGTCGGCTGCTGGGCAAGCACATCGCTCTGGAGACGGTCTTGAAGGTCGGGCACCTTGTTGCCGCTAATGCCCGCGCCAATGATCTCAATGCCCCGACCAGGATTTTGCTGCTTGAGGTCCGCTTCGATGAGGTTAACGTAACCCGTGGGCCGCGAGGCCCCGCCTGCAGTAATCGAATCGCCGAGGAAAACAATACGGTTGGAGATGGGCGGTGCCATGAGAGATTTTAGCGGGCCAACGCCCTTGAAAAGGATGACGACCAGCAGCAGGGTAACGACCAGGATCAGGAAAAATAAGGCCGGTTTTCGCAAGGACATGGCACAAGGGCTGGTAGCGTCTACAGCCTACAGGTTGCCCCCTAGGCTAAAACGATAATTCA
>JBCBOC010000139.1:0-7713 GCA_039821475.1 Cyanobacteria bacterium J06632_22
AGAAAATACGCCTATTGGGCCATTTTCTTAGACGCAAAGTGGCGAGCGCTATATCACATCCTCAGCCAAGGCTTTTCTAGCTGAACAGAACATTACCTATTCTGAATATCAGCAAGATCTAAGCAGGGCCGTCCACAACAATATCAACGCTGCAGCTGCCCCGTAAGTTATAGCAAGACACCATGCTGTAGCGTACATATCGCACCTCAGCCGTATCCACCGCAAAGCTGATCGTGTCGTATCCACCGGCCTCTTCAACAAACAGGTTAAAGGGCTCTGTTCGTTCAGCATTGAAAAGCACAATATCAACATCACCAAAGGTACTCGCCCGCACCGTGTAGCGTCCGGGCTGCAGTTCTAAGGGAAGCCAACCATAGCCACCGGGCTCGAGTGGACCTAAGCTGGCTTTGACCCCCTGGGCCAACATCCCCCCTAGCAATAACGTCAGGGTAATGGTTCCAACAGAAATATGACGAAACGGACGGAACGGTTTTGCAGTAAACATGATGACGACTCCCGTGATAAAGAGAGAACAACCTGAAACCTGTAGCGCGCTCTAGGAAAAACAACCGTTATGGACGTGACCTAGGTTGTGTGAACTGCTCATGGCTCTATTCTGCTCAATGCGCCTCAAATTGATAAGGCCAAAAATCATCAGATGTGCTGACAAAAAGCATCAAATTTGATGGACTTTTCAGTCCGGTGGCTGGCAAAAAAGTCACCAAAATTTGGCAGAAAATGTCATTAAAAAGTCAGTGACATCCCCTTCAAAATTTATGAACTTCGGGTTAGACTCACCCCTAACAAGGTTGTGTCTGCCCCCATATCGTCATGAATATTGAGTTCGAGGACGTTCTCCGAAAGGTGAACGGATATCTTTTAGCGCATCATAGGCGTCAGCTAAATGACGCTGATATCGGCATTCTCCGAGGGATCTGGGCAGGTTTAAAGTACGGAGAAATTGCCCCACAAATTGGCTATCAAACGGGAACGGTCCGTGGCAGCCATGGCCCGCGTCTCATGAAGCTGATGAAGGAGATCTTCAATGACTCGACGCTGAATAAGTCTAATCTGAGAGACCGCGTTAGCCATTACCTCGAACAGGAACAAGCCTCACCACAGCCCTTCAAAGCCAGCGTTAAACATCATTGGTTTGGCGATCTGGCGCTGGATCTACCGAGCATTGGCCGGACGTCTGCAATTGACCAGGTGCTAGAGGCCGTCCATAGCGCCCAGCTGATTATGCTTACCGGGCCGAATGGCATTGGTAAAACGAGCTTTTTGAGCAGTGTGGTGCAGGGCTGCCAGGATCAGTTCGAGGTTATTTTTTATTGCCGTGGCTACGAAGTTCCCACCGTGGCTGCCTGGACAGCCCAGCTGCAACAGGCCCTACCCCACCTGATAGAGGCGAACACAATCGCGGCGCCGACCCATCATCAAGCCATTGGCACAACCGATGATAGCGCTCCAATCATCGCATTACTCAAAAATTACCGCTGCCTGTTTGTGTTTGACCGGGCTGACGATCTGCTCATCGCCCAAGCCGCAGGCGCACCCTATGGTCCTGATGCAGACTATCGGCTACTGCTGCAACGCATCGTAGAAGCCCGTAATCATAGTTGCGTTCTGTGGGTGAGTCCTGGTCCATTAGGCGCTGATATTGCCCCATCGTGGCATGGCAGCAACGTCGTTGAGATTCCCCTCAGGCCGCTGACGGCGACCGAAGCTCAAAAGCTGGTCAGCTTACAGCAGCCCCCGCTAACACTGACAGGCCCCGGCCCCGCATGGGAAGCGCTCACGACCTACTGCGGCGGTAACGCCGATTTGATCCAAGCTGCTGCCCGGTATCTTCACACCCAACATGCGGGTCAGATCGTCCCCCCGGATCAGTGGCACGAGACCCTAGAAATTGACGCCCTGCTACAATCCAAAGTCAACACGTTAGACAACACCGAGCACGCGCTCCTATGGTTGTTATGCCTACAGTCTCAGACCCTCAAAGCGATCAAGGAATGGCGACGGGCGCTGCCGATTCCCACCAAGCAAATTGACCAGGCCGTTGTCCGGCTCAAGTATCGACATCTGCTGAAGAACAGTGCCGTCGATCAGCCCATGTGTTTGCGATTGCCCATCATGGCACGGTATCTGCTCAATCAGCTGATCGACCGTCTGATTCTGGAGTTACAGGACGAAACGTTTCATCTGTTTCATCGCTATCCAGTATTAGTGCCCACTGCGGATCCCCAGACTCAACAGGCTCAACAAAAGGTACTGCTCTCTCCTATTGCCGATGCCATGCATCGCCTTTGCGAGGGCAATCAAGAACAACTGCAGGCCAAGCTTGTCCGGCTATTGACTCAGGCCAAACAGGCGAATAACCCAGAGTCTAGTCAAGCTGTCGGCAATTTGATCAATCTGGCCAGTTACCTGGACCTATCCATAGCTGGAACCGATTTGAGACAGTCCACCATTGCCCATGCAGACCTGCGCACTTTACACCTGACAGCGGCTGACCTGTCAGGGTGCCAGTTTTTGCACACGGTGTGGGCATCTGGCTTGCAAGCGCCCCTGATAGCCAGCCTTTCCCCCCAGGGAACACAGCTGGCCATCGCCGATGAACCAGGGCAGGTCAACTTCTACAACGTTCAAGGAGCGGGCTTGCAGTTGATAAGGCGAGCATCGTTAACCCCGGGTCTATGCCAGATGAGATTTGATCAGGCCGATCTGTTATCCATCGCCAGTCGAGAACAGCACTTAGCGCTCTGGTCATCCCTTGAGGATGCCCCTGTCGAACAATTATCGTGTCCCAGTCCAGTGCGGTGCATGAGCTTCGCAGCGCACGCGCCTCGCCTTGCCGTCGGGCACCTGAACGGTCAGGTCACGCTACTAGACACACAGTGGTATAGCCCTAGAACCGTGACCCTCAGTACTGCCGCGATTCAGGCGATCGCCCTCTCAGCCGAGGGGGATCAGCTAGCCACCTGTACCTGGGATGCCGCAGAGATCCAGCTGTGGACGCTGCCAGAGGAGCGCCCCCCGGTGCTTCAACAACGCATACCCCGACACCGCCTGGGTAGCATTATGGCCCTACAGTGGGGACCCCTCGGTCTACAGATGGTGGAAGAGATTGAGCAGCGGGTTTATCTGAAATGCAGCCATGGCCCCACTCTACCCTTACCCGACCGGCCTGAGCTGATCACCCTGGCTACCTTTAGCGATAACGGCCAATATCTGGCGGTGGGGTCTGCCCAACACATTGAGATCTACGCCATCACGACCGCCCCCCCTCGCCCCATCGACCAACTGACTCGCATCAGCGATCAGAGCCTGACCGGACTCAGCTTGGATAACACGGGCACCTGGGTCTGCGAAACCACCTGTGAAAAGGTCACCCTCTGGCACCAGGCCACACCTCAGCACATCGTTTCTGCGACCACGCATCCTCAACTGTATCAAGGTTGTCAGCTATCGCAAGCCCAAGGACTCTCCACCGCAGAAGTTGCGATCGCAAAGTTCCTCGGCGCGACAGTCTAGATCCAATTGTCTAGATTCGATAGCTAGACGTATGGACTTCCGTAAGAGTAATGGTATTCTGTAGTCAGTATTCGTATTTGCACGCAGTTAGCGGGTATAGCATCTGTTCAGCAGATTCCTCACCATTGCTGATGAGCGGGTCAGTTTTGGTGGATAGCCTAGGACTTGCATAACTGGCATCCTCTCCGACATATGTTATTGCATCGAGCAGCGGCAGCTTGATGCTGAACGCTATCCAATTTCAACGCGTTTGAAACTGGGGCGTCCTTTCCTGATCGTTTTTCACAGCTTAACCCTTCACCGAAGTGAACTGTTGTTCTCAGCCAAACTGTGGTTTAGCTCCGGTTAATACCAGAAAACAGTTTGTGTTGCGACGATGACGCGCGCCAACAGACAGCCCTTTAGGTCATGGGTCCCCGACATCGGGTGCTCTATGACCATCGTTGCCTGTCGCTCCTGCGACCTCAGTACAGCCAGTTTATTCAACCCGAGATTACGTTTGTCGAGCTGCTAGGGACAGGTCCTGGCGCTGAAGTCCTTTATTCTGGAGTCCCGCGACGCAGTCAAATGGGTTTATTAACCCTTCGACTGCCACACCACAGCTTTACAGCAAAGCTGCCTGCACTGTCCCACCCAACGCTTGCGCTTCTCATTAGACGCCATATTCATCTACCCGTAGCCATGTACGTTAGCGATCGCAACGGCGAGTATTTTGCCACCCGTCCCGAAACTGACGCCGAAAGAATTCTCTACAACTACGTTAGCCGCCTATCTCGTCAGGACGCTGAACCCGCTATCAGCAACTTTTATCGCCTGATGTTCTCAGGCAATACTTACCCTGACCAAGCAGCCCAATCCGCACTCACGGAGATCGTCTCCCGTCCAGAAGATGACCAGCATTTGCTGTACGTTATCAACCGCTGCCTTTATACCATTGGTAACCGTTGGCGTCTGGATCCGTCCCGCCATAGTGCTCTGAGAACCCTGATCTTACAGCTCGATGAAATCCCTCAGCATCGCCCGCTAGATCCGACAACTCGACAGTGGCTCACAACCCTCCAAAGTTATGTCACCACCGACAGCCTTTACTGTCCCCTACGCCGACAGCTCTACCTGCTGACTGACTCCGAGCATCAAGACGGGACCCTCGCCGATCACTTTAAAGACTACTTCTTTATCCAAGAGACCAGCACCATGACGCGGGACATTCCTGCACAGTATCGGGTTCAAGTTCGACAGCAGCAGCGGCAGCAGGGGCAACAGCTTAACCAGCAACTCCTGTCATTTTGGCAAGACTATTCGCAAACCCGACCAGCTCACAATCCGACCCGCATCCCTGATCCCCAACTGCATACCTTTATTCAAGCAGTGCATCCTAATCGACTCGACAGCTACCAAGGACAGGCTCAGCGGTTAAGCAGGCAGTTAAATCAAGCCCACACCATGAAAGACTTCCGCACGCAGCTGCATGACTATCTGATTGCGCCGCTGGTGCAGGCCGATCCAAAGTTTGCCCACAGTCGCGTCAGTCGTATTATTCGTACCATTCTTGACGATATTGGCGCCGATGATGCTCGTTACAATGCCACCTTAGAGGTGCGTGCCTGTGTGCAGCTCCTCAAACAGCTGGTCTGTAACACACTAGATAATCCCAAAAGTAGTCAGTTCAAACACTTTATTGACAAAGTAGGGCATCAACTTGCCTCGATTGTTCTACTGAAGATTGTTCTATTCCGACGCACTGTCCAGCCTTGGTTCGAAGATCGGTTTGGGATCTTGTTCCATACGTGGGAGAGGGCTCGGACAGATAGCATTGGCTGGGTCGTGCAAGCTTTTGAGTATATGAATGTTGCCCTGGCCCTCAACCTGAATCGGGTTTGCTACGTTTAGGCCGCTATGGCGACAGTGTTCTATATCGCTGTCGCTACTGTGCTTGGGACAATCCTGGTGCTCAAGCGCCCTAGTATGGTCGCCCAGTGGCCCGCCGTCACGCCCAACTCCCTAAAAAGGCCTCCAAAAAAGGACCTTTGTGGCGACGGCGATAGCTAAAGATTGACTGACCAACGATGACCAATTCTTGGCCGGGTGGCTAGCATGGAAGCCATTACAAAGGTGACCCCATGCTGAAAAAGATCCTTGGTATTGTCTTTGGACTCGTTGCCCTGCTACTGATCGGTGGATTTGTGTTACCCAGTCAGGTCCATGTCGAGCGTAGTTTGTTAGTCTTAGCACCCGCCGAAGCTGTCTTTGCACAGATCGGCGACTTCAGTCGTTGGCAGGCCTGGTCCCCTTGGGCAGAGATGGACCCAAACATGGTCACCAACGTCACCGGTCAAGGTCTGGGACAAACCCTCACCTGGCATAGTGAAGACCCCATGGTCGGTGACGGCACTCAAACGATCACGGCCCTGGAAGCACCTAACGTGCTGAAAACGCACCTTGATTTTGGGCCCCAGGGCATGGCGGATGCCACCTTTCGTCTCATGCCCCAAGCCGATGGCACGCTGGTGTCTTGGGAATTGGATACAGACATGCGCCAAGGGGTCCCCTGGGTCAGCCAGCCCCTGAGCACCTACTTTGGCTTTTTGATGGACCAGATGATCGGTGCGGATTACGAAAAGGGTCTGCAAAATCTGGCTCAACTCCTACAGCGTCCAAGCTAAAGACTGGGGTTGACCGAGAACACAAAATCGCTAACGACGCTTATATAGCAACCGCCACAAACGTTTGTGCGCGGTTGCGGAACATTGGGCTGCAATACCCAGGGTTTCACAGCCAGAACTGTCCGAAGCAAAGTGGCGAGCGCGATAACTTGAATCACTTTACTTAAGCCCCTGAGTGAAGTGATTTTCCTGTGCACGACGAAACCCCTTCAAGATTTTGACCCGATCGCTGCATCCAGTGACCGTTGAGCGTCGTATCTAAAAGGAATCGTCATTGCACATCCCTCAAACCACGGCACTATGTTGGCCAGTTTTCGACAGCGTCCCGCATCAAAGCCGCATTCGCCTCTGGAGCCTTCAGATGCACGGCTCGTGGAACAGGCACAGCAGCAGGATGTGGTGGCCCTAGGCTTACTCTATGACCGCTATGCCAGGCTCGTGTACACGACAGCACTGCGCAGTCTGGGGGACGTCGCCAGTGCAGAGGATTTGACCCAAGATGTGTTTTTGACGCTGCAGCGTCGTGGCTATAACCCCAAACGCGGGTCCCTGGCCAGTTATCTCAGTTTGCTGACCCGGTCCCGGGCCATTGACCGGCTCAGGGCACAATCAACCCGACATAAATATCTCAATCAGCTTGCGCAACAGCCTCAATGGCCTCATACAACCCCGATGGATCATGCCACCCAGCAGGAACGCCATGCCCTGGTCCGAGCCGCCCTGGATCAGCTCAGTCCAGACCAGCGACAGGTTTTGGAGCTGAGTTATTACAAAGGTCAATCACAATCAGAAATTGCAGATCACCTGGGGGTGCCCTTGGGCACGGTAAAAAGCTGGGCCCGACGAGGACTGCTAAAACTGCGATCGCACCTGCAATCTCACCTGAGCGAGGAGCCATGATGAGTGCATTACCCAATCATCCGTTACCGGATGATCTACAAAACCTAGCCGCTGGATATGTTCTGGGCGACCTCAGCTCTGAGGAAATGGCAGACTTTCAAGCCCATCTGGCGAACAACACCGATCTGGCCAAGATGGTCACAGATCTGCAAGCCACCTTAGCTCTGATGCCCTACGGCTTAACCCAACAGCAGCCCCAGCGCCATGTAAAATCCCAGCTGCTGTCTACCGCTAAAACCACGGCTGCCGTTCCCACCTCCTCTCGATGGCGCTCGCGATGGCACCCATACACCACGCGGACCCTGGCCGTTGCCCTGGCCCTCATGGCCGGCGTTAGCTTACTGCTGGCCCATCGCGTGACTCGACTCCAAACCCAGCTGGCCCTGAAGCAAACCACACCAGCCCTCTCCTCAGACGCCAGCAACAGTACCGTCACCATTGCTCCTGCAGACTCGATCTTGACCCAGCAATGGAGTGGCCTAGCCCAACTGGTGCAAGACCACACCCGATCGCTGACCCGATCCCAGGGCCCAGTCGATATTCCAGAGACGCAACCGGGACAGCTCTCCAAGCTGCTGCCAGCCGATCTGCTGCCGATGCTGACGATGGCCGAAGC
>JBCBOC010000396.1:0-4609 GCA_039821475.1 Cyanobacteria bacterium J06632_22
AGCGTTGCCACGACCATCCACCGCGGCGGTGCAATTAAGGTCTGACGAAGAACCTCCGAAGACTGGGCTAAGCCAATAGTGCGACCAAATAAGACAGCAGCAACCACAGCGACCAGCAAAATGAGCAGGTTAATGGCCAAGGATGGAATGACCAACGATGAAGTACTGCGCGTCATTCTTTGGGGTTCCTCCAATGTGGCTGATGAGTTCGCATAACCGTTGTACCCATTTACTCTATACGGTTTAAAGGCAGTTTTAGACATGAGCTGAAGCGAGAAATAAGGACCAAAAATGTAGAAGGAAACGCCATAAATCAAGATGAGTTGGTACAGACAATATCCAAGTCTGACCAGGTACAAACTGATTTAAATCACCGAGACAATATTTTTTGCCGCACACCTCAGCCACCGCAATTAAATTAATGGTGGACTGACACAGTATCACTGCTTATAGAGCGTCGGTTTCAGCCTGTCGAATGACAACTTGCCTATCCCTAAAAACATAGGCAAAAACAGCAAGCAACTGACAAATCTGAGACAACCTCCAGCGAAAAACCGTAGATGATCGCGGCGTAAATACACTGAGACCGAGTGGGGCTTTGACAGAACTTGGAACGTGGAGGAGCCGGGGAAAACTCAGGGGCTAGTGTGTAATCCAACGGTAGATGCGACTTATTAATCCACAGTGTAACCTCAGGTCTCAGTCAAATTGCTGAAGGACTTTTAGTCTCTGTAAAGGTTCCTAGTAAACGCGACGGTTTACTTAATCATTACCTCATTAACGCCGGATAAAGCCGCTTTAAAACTACACCTATTTGAAGCAATTGGGAGGACGGTAGCTGTTTAAACCCTAGTTCGGGCAGCCTCAAATAACAAAGGCCTGGTCTGCCGACAGACGTGCCCGCCAGCGCAGCTCCGCCATAGCGCCTGGAAAGGCCAGCTCCCACCCATTCAATCGCGCTTCTATTCAAAGGCACGCCAACTGGCACAATACGCCATGGCTCCACTGCGTTGTGATATTAAACCTGGGTTGTGACATTAACCCCCATCTGGCGAATTGGGTGTCCCAACGTAAAGGACGAAAACCTATGATACCTGCCCTTTGTGAACGCTATGACTCCTCTTTCCTCTGCACCCCACCGACCTGAACCGCGGACGCAAAACCCACTGTCCGATACAGCGCTGGAACGGGCTCCTCGCCCTTGGACAACAGCGAATAGTGAGGCCCTATACCGTATTGAAGGGTGGGGGCATCCCTATTTTGCGATTAATGCCGCAGGTCATGTCACCGTGTCGCCCAAGGGCGATCGAGGGGGTTCTCTAGATTTGCTAAAGCTGGTCCAGGCTTTGCAGCAGCGCAATCTTAGCCTGCCATTACTCATTCGGTTTTCAGATATTCTCGAGGACCGATTGGAGCGATTGACCGCCTGCTTTGCCAAGGCCATTGCCCGCTACGGTTATGACGGCAGCTATCGGGGCGTGTTTCCCATTAAATGCAATCAACAACGGCATCTCATCGAAGATTTGGTGCGCTTTGGTCAGGCCCATCAGTTTGGTCTCGAAGCCGGCTCTAAACCCGAACTGCTGATCGCCTTGGCCGCGCTCAAGACCCCCGGCGCACTTCTAGTATGCAACGGCTACAAAGACCGGTCCTATATTGAAACGGCAATGCTCGGGCAGCGACTGGGGCAGCGGCCTATCTTGGTCCTAGAACAGCTTGAGGAAGTCGATCTGGTGATTGAGACCAGTCGCCGACTGGGCATTCAGCCGCACCTGGGGGTCCGGGTCAAGCTGAATACGCGGGGCAGCGGCCGCTGGGGGAGTTCCGCTGGCGACCGGGCTAAATTCGGCCTAACAATTCCCGAAATTTTAACCGTAGTCCAGCGCCTGGAACAGGCTGACATGCTGGCCTGTTTGCAAATGCTACATTTCCATATTGGCTCGCAAATCTCATCCATTGGCGTGATCAAGGATGCCCTACGCGAAGCCTGCCAGGTTTATGTGGAGCTGGCCAAGCTGGGAGCCAACATGCAGTATCTAGACGTGGGCGGCGGTCTAGGGGTCGACTATGACGGCTCAAAGACAAATTTCCACGCCTCTAAAAACTACAGCACCCAAAACTACGCCAACGACGTTGTTGCCGAGGTTAAGGAGGCTTGCCAGGCGCGGGGCCTTTCCATGCCTACCCTCGTCAGTGAAAGCGGGCGAGCCCTCGCCTCCCATCAGTCAGTCTTGGTCTTCGATGTCTTGGGCGTCAGTGGTGTACGGGCCGTCACCCCAACGCCACCCGCCGCCAGTGACCATGCCATTCTGCGTGAGCTATACGATACCTATGACTCCATTACCCTAGAGTCTTACCAAGAGGCATTTCACGACGCAGAACAGTTTAAGGAAGAGGCCGCCAGTTTGTTTAATTTCGGCTACCTTAGCCTGACCGAACGGGCTCAGGTCGAAACCCTCTTCTGGGCCTGCTGTGAAAAAATTATGACCGTCGTCCGCCAGGAAGACTATGTCCCCGATGATCTAGAGGCCCTCCAGCAAATCATGGCCCTAACCTACACAGCCAATTTATCGGTGTTTCAGTCTGCACCCGATAGCTGGGCAATTGGGCAGCTGTTTCCCATTATGCCGATCCACCGCCTGGACGAAGAACCCAGCTGTCGAGGTGTTTTGGCAGATTTGACCTGTGACAGTGACGGCAAGATTGACCAGTTTATTGACCTACACGACGTCAAATCGGCCCTAGAGCTACATCCCTTTACGCCGGGCGAGCCCTACTACCTAGGCATGTTTCTCAACGGCGCCTATCAGGAAACCATGGGGAACCTGCACAACCTATTTGGCGATACCCATACCGTCCATATTCATCTGACGCCCCGGGGCTATCAGGTCGAGCACGTGGTCAAAGGGGACACCATGCAGGAAGTTTTGAGTTATGTGCAGTACGATGCCGAAGACCTGATCGAACAAATTCGCCGCCGGTCTGAGGCCGCGCTGCAGGACGACACCATCACCCTAGAAGAAGCTCGACTGCTGCTCCAACATTACGAGACCAGTATGGGGCAGTACACCTACCTAGCTGGGACAGCCTAAACCCCAGCGACTCCAGCATCTAACGCTGCCGCCACAACACGATGATGGGAGTCCTGGCGGAGCTGGGCCAGCAGGGTCTTGGCGGCTGGTGCAGAGCAGCCCGTCAATGCTGTTGCCGTCCGCCAGCGATCCCGCCAGTCATTGCTCTGGGCCTGGTCAGCTAACATTGCCAGTGCCTGGGATTGGTACTCGGAGTTCCACACCTGACGTAGGGCCAAAATTGCAGTTTCCTTGACGGTTTGGGTGTCATCCTCCAGTCCTATAACCGCCAGGTCAAAGAGCAGGGCCGGATCGTCTTGGGCCATCATCAACGCCAGAATCGTCTGGCGCAGCAGCCAGTTGGTATTCGCTTCAAAGAGCGACGCCAAGAGCGGTAGGGCCTTTTCTCCAAAATCAAACAGCGAATTGGCTGCTTCGGCCAGCACGTTACCGTCGGTCTCCTGTTCGATCAGGGTATTCAGCACTGCAAAGGCCTCATCGGTTAGGTGGTTGGCAAACCCCATCATGGCTAGCCGCCGCTGGAAAACATCACCTTGGGCCAAAGCTTGGAGAATAGGAATCGCCTCGTCAGCCGATTCCGTTGCTAACCGATCCAACGCAGCTTTGCGCTCATTTAGGGCTTGCGATCGCAGTTGAGTTTCGTACCACCGACACTGTTCAGGAGACATCATCACCGTCGACATTCCACTAAAGTCACCCCCGAATGATGACGCATTCCGCCGCATCTACAGCCCTCATCACTTTGCTCAGACCTGTTTGGCACTGAAGTGGCCAGTGTTTTTAGCCTCTAGCGATGGCCGTCGCGTATCACCCTGGCAACGACGGTGTAGATGGGGCTTGCTAACCGCAATTGGCCAGGCTGTTCGGATCACCAGCAGGTAGGCTGTAATAATGATGCAGCGATCCCTGTTGCCCACGTGAATCGTTTCCGTAAACCGGCTGAATCTTCTGGAACAAATGTCCCAAAGCTGGTTCGTTATAAAACGACGGTAGGCATACTCAACCACAGACACGTTCTACGGTCTTTCTATACTAAATATTCTGGAGTCCTCCTATGGAATTAAGCCAACGGCTCAGCGACCGCACGATTCGCCACCAAATTGCTCAGGATTGCACCCACCTGATTGACCAGCAGGTCTCTGCCAAAGGTGGCTTAGGCGGCTTCGCAATTAAAGCAGCCTATGGTGTGGTTAAGGGTATCGGCGCAGACTATGTCCCAGGTGCCGTGGGGCGTCTATTACCCGAGGCTCTATCCGCGCTAGACCCCGTTTGGGCAGAGGGAGAGCAGGCAGGGGACCCGGTGCAATATCTCAGCAACCACCGCGATCTCGCGGCTGATGTCATCCTCGGGGTTACCGATGCCCGTATTGCTAAATCTAGTAATAAGGTGATTACCGGCGCCTACGGCAAGCTACGTAAATCCATCCAGGGAGACGTGGCAGAAGCGGTCCCCGGATTGGCGGAGATCTTACAAAATCGATTGGCCGCCTAGTGCAGCGTCAACGCTAAAGATTTGG
>JBCBOC010000752.1:0-2298 GCA_039821475.1 Cyanobacteria bacterium J06632_22
ACCGTCCGATACATTGCCTAGAGCTTCACCAGAATTTGGTTTGGAATTTGGATTCAAAGCGTCTCCAGACAGAACCCCTGGCTCCATCGCCTGAACATAAGCCATCAGATCTTCAACCTCCCCATGGCGAAATAGCACCGATGGGTCTACGCCATCAAGAGACTCAGGTTCTGTAGATTCAGCTTCTGGCTGGGGGATCGTGGCAGTTGCATCGGCTGAGCGCAGCCCCCCCGGGACTACAGCCTTGGGTGAATTTGAAGACGATTCTAACCAGCCATCGACCACAGGTCCCTCAGCGTACAAGGCTTTAATCTGCCGAATAACCCGACGGAGTTGCCGCTGCTGTTCAGCAACAGCCAGCTGAATTTCGTTGAGCAGATTCGTCGCTAGGGCTGGATTAACCTCGTGACGATAGCTGACCGTTGTGGTTTCGGTCATGGGAGGCAACTGGGGCGCGGCTGACCGGGGGGACCGACGTGGCTCAGATGACGGCATAGCGCTGCACAAAATCGACAGTTTGGAGGTTTAGTGCCGAGATAGAGTGTTCTATCGGGAAATATGCCCTTTCATCATACTGCGATCTTTTTTGTGCCCGCCACAGCACTCGCAAGGTCGGATAAGACATTTAACGGCGGTAGCAAAAGCCAGCGCCATAGTTTTTATGCCTGACACATTGCTTTGGTGGCGTTAACCGACACAAACGCAATGTGTATCGTTGTCCTCAATCCCAAGCCCATAGGCAATTAAAGAGAGTGGGTGCAAGTCACAGAACGCCCTGTAGCTGAGAGACCGCCGTACTCAATGGCTCAAGCAAAGTGGCGAAAGCTATAATTAACACACTCGACAGAGTTGCAGCACCTCCACCTAACTGCTGATCACAGACTCAAACCACGTAAGCCCGAATATTCCCATTGGGTATAATTAGGGACCGCCAAAATTAGAAACCGCCAGAATCAGGGCCCAGTACATTCTCAGCACCATCACATACGGCGATTTGCCCCTTTGAACCAGGTAATGTCATGAGACCCTCCGCTTCATTTCGCTACAAACTGGCCCGCCTACAGTCACTGGCCAACCCTCTAATACTGATTCCCGCATCAATCCTGGCCCTAATGGTGGTCCTAATGGTGGAGTATGGCAAAGATCCGTCAGCGTCTCAGTGGCAGGATCCTGATGACGTTTCTGAACTCACGCCGGATCAGCAAGGCCAGGCTGCTGAAGCCCAATTTGACACCCTGCGTCAGCTATTGAATGAACCGCAGCCAGCGGCTAACCCTAACGAGGGTACAGCAGAGGCAGTGGAGCAGGGCGAAGCCGATGGAGAGAACCCATTCGATGAGACAGTGTCAAACGACGACGCCCCCTTTGCTGAGTACCTGGAACAGTACAGCTTTGGCAACGGAATTCGGTCTGGCACAACACCAAGGCGTAACGGCAACGGCGGGACGCAATTGGCGTCTCCTACCCCCAGTCGTTTTACAACCTCGTCGACAGAGCAGTCACGCTTAGACGCCTCTGCTACAGCAGGAGAAAGTGCCCTGTCCCTGGCCATCGGGCGCCTGCAAGGTCAACTCGACTCAGAGACCATTACCAGCGAGTCCGATCCAGACACCCGTGAATCGTCTACAACAGACAGCTCAGTGAATGGCTTCGCTAACCTGCCCTTGGACCAGTCTGATGTGGTTCGTGGTAGCTTGCCGGGCTCTGATACGACCTTTATTCGAACCACCCCCGGCATGTCTCCGCCACCAGGCACAACAGGCTATACGCCCCCTGCTTCACTGGATTTATCGATCTATAACGACACCCTTAATCGAGGATCAGCTTCAACGGTGCCCGGGGCCAGTGCTGCACCCTTAGATCTACAGCAGCAGATTCCAGGGGCTAGCAATAACGTTCTGCCCACCCCAGGCTCAGTTACCCTTCCCGGCGCAACCGCTGTGCCCCAGCCGGCTCCAGCCAACGATGATGTTTTTGTCGATCAACGGTCGGCTTACGAATCGTTTTGGGACTAACCGACGCTTACACAGAAGCCGAGCCCACAACGTCCGATAAAAAAGACGTGTGGTGGCCCAAGAGCCGTGATGCTCAGAGGCCCAAGCCAAGCGGGAAAGACTAGTGCTCTGTCAACTCTAGAATTTAGGGTCGGTGGAGACAGTGAAGTGGTGAAATAGTGAGCTAGTGAAATAGTGCGAGACCTTTAGCTAATCAGCATTTAAGGACGATCTCTACTTCACTAATCACCACTCACTACTTCACTAGCCTTACCCGAATTTTTAGCTTTGACGCTGCACTAGG
>JBCBOC010000483.1:0-3940 GCA_039821475.1 Cyanobacteria bacterium J06632_22
AGTTGCCAATCAGGCTCGGCTTCGCCCGCCACCTGAATGCTTAGGACGGCATCCTGGAACTGAGTTAGCTCCAAAGCGCGCAGGCGCTTGGCCGTGGGCCCGGCAATTAGGGTCGGGTCGGGGCTGTAGCTGGCCTGACAGAAAATCCACAGGCGGTTAATCAGGTCCGCCGCCGGATCCACCGAGACAGGCCGCAACGCCATCACTGTTTGGGCCCGTTTGGCCTTGCCTGGAACCGCCCGGACGCTGACTTCAACACCGATATCCAGGGCGCTAAGAGTTTCGCTCAAGTAGCGTGCGATCGCATCGGTATCTCCCTTGCGGGCTAGGCTCACGTTCGACAGCACAATGGCCGATGTGGTGTCATCGAGCTGACCGATGGCCTGGGCCTTAGAGTGAATAATTTCTTCGGCGGCCTGCTGTACCGATGCTGCGTCATCTCCAGCGGCGACGAGCTGCTCCAAGTGGCGTTCTAGCCGGTTGAGATAAATCGGCGCAGACCAGTCGGGCTGTTTGGCTTGGGGCTGGCGACTGTAAAAATAAATTTGGTAAATCTGGGGAAAGTCTTGGGACAGCCGGTCCTTAAAATCAGGGTCTAGAAGCGCTTTCACCAGCCGTAGCAGCGTGTAGTCGCGCGCCAGTGCCGGGGCTGCTTCGCACAGCACATGCAAAATGTTGCCCCGCAGCTTGATCTGGATCCGCTCGGCAGGATGCTGAACCGCATCTGCTAGCCAGGGGAGCAGATCGTTGGGAGATGGGGATACAGCTGATTTGGACTTACCTAACATGGCCTGGCAGAAGGGACCGAAATAAGGGCAGGGGGGAACCAATCGCGAGTTTGTGCAGCAGACCTTGAGCCTTTGGGCGAGCTTTGAAGCCTGGGGACTCAATATGTATCAAGCCTAGGGCTCACTATATATATCCAAAATTTTATGGATCTGAGATTTTGAAACCCTGCTGGTTTGGATCTGCTATTTTCTGGCTTTCCAAGATACCCAACTTTTAAGGAAAGGCGTGCGCCAAGCGTTGACAGATGTTGACAAACGCAGGGCAAGCGTGCAATTTGGCCCAATAGTTGCACACCCTCGACCAGAGTGCAAATCTATTGCAGCTCTGACAACGGTTGGCCCGGTTGGCTCCCCCTATCGCGCTCTATAGCGAAGGAAAGCGACCCACGAAATGGTGTTGCAGCCGTGTCTTCACGGATCTGGCGATGGCGATAACGGGACCACTGCATCCCAGGCTGATTCAGCAGGGCCAGTTTTTTAGCAGACAGCGGCTTCACGATAAGATTGAGGGGTTGCCGTCGGCTGCGTTTCTGCGGTCATCTTCTCGGCGTCACTACTCCACCTCGACAAATGAGCTATGCCGTCTTTTCGCTCTGACACTTCGACTTCTACGCCATTGCGATCGCTCCCTGTTACGGTTTCCCCCGTTTGGCTTACGAGCGCAGCAACGGTGCCATTGCTGGCAGCACTCGTGGCCGAGCGCCTGCTAAATGAAGGCATGCTGCAAGTCGGACTCGCCTGTGAAGAGGTGTTTCGAGGCGTACGGCTGCCGTTAATCAAGGCCCCCCATGGCGATAGTACGCCCCCTAGCGCAACGAACGATTAACCTAGCGGTGAGTCCTCGCCCGTTCCCCTTTAATTGCCCTGCCAAACTGCCCCGATGCCATGACAAATGCCTCGCCAACGGCGATGGCAACCCAGGGGAATTCTTGAATGTTTAGATTGAAACGCTAAGCATCTGACCTAAACCCCCTACAATTCTTGTGAAATCCTTCTTCAAAAATTGGATCCTATAGACCCCATGAGTTCAGCTGCCTATTCTCCTGGTGCACCAACGATTCCGGCTGACGACGATGTTTCTGGCGCGGCTCAGCCCCGCCTGACCGAAATCAGCACATTCGAGCTGTTTCTGCGGAGACGCTTGAAAACGGTCGAGGAGATTTGGGAAAGCGTTCTAGAGAAGGAATGTGGCGCTGACTTGGTCCGTTTGCTCAACCGGCTGCGGCGGATGTGCGCGCCAGACGGCCAAGCCGACAAGGCCCTGGATACCCACAACGTTCTGTCGGTGATTGAGCAACTCAGCCTAGAGGACGCTATTCGCATGGCGCGGGCCTTTGCGCTGTATTTTCAGCTCATCAATATTGTCGAGCAGCACTACGAACAGCGGGGCCAACGGCAGCAGTATCAGGCTGCGGGCGACTCCGTGTTGCTCACGCAAGCGGGATTGTCTAGTCAAGCTGAGGCCAGCGCCGGCAAAGGCACCAATGGCAATGGCACCACCGAACCGCTGCTCGCAGAACTAACCGCCAAGGGCCTATCGGAGGGGACCAGGGCCTATCGCAATGCAGGGACGCTTTACTGGCTGTTTCCTTTGCTTAAGCAGCTCAATATGCCGCCTCAGCTGGTACAGCAGTTGGTCGACCAGCTCGATATTCGACTGGTATTTACGGCGCATCCAACAGAAATTGTTCGCCACACCATCCGTGACAAGCAGCGCCGCATTTCCGATATTTTGCGTGGCCTAGATCAAGCAGAAGACAGTGCACGCGGGCTGGGCGTGGCCACCTCCTGGGAAATGGAAGAACTCCAGGAGCAACTCAACGAGGAAATTTGCCTGTGGTGGCGCACGGACGAACTTCATCAGTTCAAGCCCACGGTGTTAGATGAGGTGGACTTTACCCTTCACTACTTTGATGTGGTCCTGTTCGATGCCATTCCCCAGCTCTATCAACGGTTGAAGCGTGCTCTGGGGCAAACGTTTCCGTCCCTGCGCCCGCCCCGTCCTAATTTCTGTCGGTTTGGATCTTGGGTCGGTAGCGATCGCGATGGCAACCCGTCGGTCACCCCCCAAGTGACCTGGAAGACTGCTTGCTATCAGCGCAATCTAGTGCTTGATAAGTACGTCGCCTCTATCCGTAAGCTCAGCAGCTTGCTCAGCCCCTCCCTGCACTGGAGCGAGGTCCTGCCCGAACTGTTAGAGTCCTTAGAACAAGACCACCTCGAACTGCCCTCGGTGTACGAGCGATATGCCATTCGGTATCGCCAGGAGCCTTACCGACTCAAACTGGCCTACATCGAACAGCGCCTAATCAACACCCACGCCCGTAGTCAAAAGCTCTATAACGGCGATGTTCTGACCGAAGAGGAAGCGGCAGCAACGGCCAGCAACCTCTACGCCAGTGGCGATGACTTTCTGGCAGAACTACGCCTAATTCAGCAGAGTCTGGATGAAACCGGGCTGGGCTGCAATGAACTGGGAAATTTGATTACCCAGGTCGAAATCTACGGTTTCTGTCTGGCCCTATTGGACATTCGCCAGGAAAGCTCCCGCCACTCCGACACGATCAATGAGATTGCCGAGTACCTGCAGGTCCTGGATCGGCCTTACAACGAGCTGAGCGAATCTGAAAAGGTGGAGTGGCTCGTTTCAGAGCTTAAGACCCGACGTCCGCTGATTCCGTCTGAGCTGCCGTTTTCCGACAAAGCGCGCGAGACGGTTCAGACCTTCCAAATGATTCGCAAGCTTCACCAGGAATTTGGTTCGGCCATTTGCCATAGCTACATCATCAGCATGAGCCACCATGCCAGCGACCTGCTGGAGGTATTGCTGCTGGCTAAGGAAGCGGGGCTATATGACCCTGCCACGGGCTGGGGTGCGCTGGACGTTGTGCCGCTGTTCGAAACGGTAGAAGACCTCCAGCGGTCCACCGCAGTGATGCGCCAGCTCTTTGAGCTGCCCCTGTATTTGGCCATGCTGAAGGGGGGCTACGAGCCCAAAGAGACGGCCCAAACGCCTTTGCAGGAGGTGATGCTGGGCTACTCCGACAGCAACAAAGACTCCGGGTTCCTCAGCAGCAATTGGGAAATTCACAAAGCCCAGCATGCACTCCAGGCAACGGCTGATGACTTCGACGTGGCGCTGCGTATTTTCC
>JBCBOC010000621.1:0-3098 GCA_039821475.1 Cyanobacteria bacterium J06632_22
ATTTCGCCCTCGGTCTCACTGACCGCATACCAGGCTGGAATCTGGTGTCCCCACCACAGTTGACGGGAGATACACCAGTCCCGCAGGTTGACAAGCCAGTCGCGGTACACCTTGGTCCAGCGCTCGGGCACAAACTTGGGCGACTGCTGGTTATCGAGGAAATCTAGGGCCTTGTCCGCCAGCGGGCGAATTTTCACAAACCACTGGGTAGACAGCAGCGGTTCAATCGGCACTTTGCCGCGATCGCTGTAGGGAACGGTGTGGGTGTAGTCTTCGATGCGGACTAAAAACCCTTCATCATCCAGCGCCTTGACGACGTCTTTACGGGCCTCGAAGCGGTCTAAGCCTTCAAAAGCCCCCGCATTCTCATTCATAGTGCCGTCTTTATTCATGACGGTGATCAGCGGCAAGTCATGCCGCTCACCCATGGCAAAGTCGTTGGGGTCGTGGGCAGGGGTTACCTTAACGCAGCCCGTGCCAAATTCTTTATCGACATAGTCGTCGGCAATGATAGGAATCTCGCGATCCACTAGGGGCAGCTTTAAGGTTTTGCCCACGAGATCAGTGTAGCGCTCGTCGGAGGGGTTCACCGCAACGGCCGTGTCCCCCAGCATTGTCTCTGGGCGGGTCGTGGCGACTTCGACATAGGTGGTCGGGTCATCCGTCAGCGGATAACGGAAGTGCCACAGGCTACCGTTGACTTCTTTCTTCTCCGTTTCAACATCGGACACGGCCGACTGACTGGCAGGGCACCAGTTCACCATATAGTTGCCCCGATAAATCAGCCCCTCGTCATAGAGCTTTTTGAAGGCGGCTAAAACGGCCTTAGAAAGCCCCGCGTCCATGGTGAACCGTTCGCGACTCCAGTCGACGGAAACGCCCAGCTTACGCAGCTGATTGGTAATGGTGCCGCCGGATTCCTCTTTCCATGCGTAGGCCCGCTCCAGGTAAGCTTCACGACCAATTTCTTGGCGGGTTTTGCCCTCTGCCTGGAGCTGGTCCGACAAAATCTTACTGACGGCAATGCTGGCATGGTCGGTACCCGGCAGCCACAGCGTGTTTTCTCCCTTCATGCGGTGGTAGCGCACCGTCGTATCAATCAGGGCTTCCTCAAAGGCATGGCCCATGTGCAAACTGCCGGTCACGTTCGGCGGGGGAATGACCACACAGAACGGATCGCTAGCCTCACTCGGATCCGCCTGAAAAGTGCCGCTATCCTCCCAGGCTTGCTGCCACTTGGACTCAGTCTGCGTCGGATCGTATTGGCTAGGAAGATTTGTCGGCGTCAGTGCAGTCATAGCAATGGATGGGATTGCCGGGGCGCTGCCGTCCAGAAAAGAGGCCACGGCCCGCTAAAAGGGTCATCGTCACAAGGATAGACTATTGGTTGCAAAAGATTACAGGAAGTTAGGGCGTAACTGCCTCACCATCACAACGCGATGCTCACGTTTGAACCCATATCGTTCTTCATGGTCTGCAATACCCTGTAGTTCTTCGTCCCACTGGTCAGGGGGCAAAATAGTGAATCCTAAACGACGATAGAAGGGAATGGTCCAAGGCACGTGGCGAAATGTCGTTAGGGTAATCGTACTGAATCCTCGGGCAGCGCCGGCCTCACAAGCCGCCTGCATTAGCGCCGAACCAACACCACAGCGACTGTGGTCCGGCAACACATCAATTTCGACAATAAAGAAGCTGTGAGTGAGCTCACGTGTCAGGACAAACCCCACGAGCGTGGATGCGGCCGCGTTAGACGCCACCTCGGCCACCCACAGTCGCTGATCCCTTTGAGCCTTGAGCATAAAGGCGATCGGGGCAAGATCAACCAAGTGGTTAGGGGTGAGTTCAAGCTGCGATAGATAGGGCCGATACTGTTGGGCAGCGGCCAGTTCAATTGCCGGAAGCTGAGGCACTTCGGCTCGCTGAGCAAGGCGAATCGAATAATCCATGGTTCCAGACAATTGCATGCATCCATAGAAGAAACAGACATAACTTGCCCCATCGAGGGCCCTAGGGGTTTCGCCCCCGCACGGCTAGACGTCAGAGCTTACTCTAAATCTAAGAAAGTTTTGACAGACGTGAACCAATTCTGCAAAGAGCCTTCTAAGGTTTGGGGCTGGGCATTCAGTGCCTGCTCATCAGCGGCTTCGTTGACATCTGCTAGCGCCTCAAAAATAGAAGTCTCCGTCGCATCGGTTTGGAGCACCGTCTCAGTGGTGGTCATGGCCTTCGCAATGGGCGAAAAAATATCGCTCAGGTCGGCCTCTGGATCGTTGGCCTGGACCACGGCCGCCTCAATGGCCTCCACGGTGGTGGTGGGTTCGGCAACGGTCAGCGGCGCGTCGTCATCCCCTGTGAACATCGCTACAGTGCCTAACCCTGATGCCGTGGTATCGCTTAGCGGCCCCGCCGCTAAGGAGTTGGCCTGGGCCAGGGGACAGGCCATGGCCAGACAGAGGCATAGCACTAGGGGTGCGATCGCAACTCGAAACAGGAATGGCAAGGTCGATTTCATCGAACGATATCCAGGCTTTTGGGGGGGCTTTTGGGGGGCTTTTTGGGGGGCAGCTGCTGTCTCCCACGTTAGCGCTGCTTTTAGGGAGATGGGCACTCGAAATGGCTACCGAACCCAAAAAATCTTTCACCGGTTCCAGCCCCGTGACCGGAGTGTTCTACACAAAAGACGGCGACACGGCCTTAACTGGACAGGTGCCCAGCCTGCCATAGCCGCTGTAATAGCACAGGCAGCGTCAGCTCCCCGTACAGCCCCGATCGGATATTCGCCTGTAGCTGTTGCGCGGTTCCGGGCACATGCAGGCTCAACCCAGACAGATAGTCACCGTAGAGCGCATTAATCTCGGCTCCATGCTGCAGCACGTAAACCCGACTGAAATCAATAAACTGTGTAGGCCTAGGGTTGGGCAAATAATCCAAAGCTTGCCCTAAAAATTGAATGAATCGTTGAAAATCAGCGCGATCAGCCCCAACCTGCTCCGTCAAGAGGGCCAGCAACGCCACCAGATCAACATAGGTCTCATCAAAGTAGCGCAGCCGCACCAACCCGCTGAGATCAATGGCCCCCCAGGGGCGATGCCACA
>JBCBOC010000438.1:0-4302 GCA_039821475.1 Cyanobacteria bacterium J06632_22
CCTAGTCTGCTCGCCCTGTGGCCCGCCGTTGTGCACAAACCGCATATATCACCGACTTGCAAGATGTGGTGGCTCCGCATTGACAGCTGACTGTCTACCGCCACAGAGCATAAGGTTTTGCCCTCTAGTTCTCGGGTTGAGGACGTCTTGAAGCCTCTCTGAGAATAGGCTAAGGCGGGTTTTAATATGCTGTTAAAACCGCCTAACTGTGTTTTATCTTTTTCTTTCAGCGGCTTTATCAGAATCTTATTCCACTCTCAAAAGATGTCTGAACAGTCTGGATACAGTTCTTTCAAAGGTAGTAATGCCTTTGAAAAGCGTGTCCAACTCTTAATCCGTAAGGAGAAAGTATGAAGAGACTGTTATTGAACGGCGTGGCAGCAGTAGCGATGGTCAGCACAGTTGTCGCAATGGCGCCAATGGCCCAGGCAACATTTACAGCGGCAGTTGTCTCCAGTGCAGGGGTATTACGTAGCGGGCAAGACCACTTCTTTGAAGTGACGGTAGAGGGCGATCCGCTGCAGCGTTTACGGGTAGAATGCGTGACCTTTCACAAGCTAAGTGGCCTAAACATTACGGTTGATGGCCAAACGGTTGAACCCGATATTCATTTCGGCTTTGAGGAGTTTACCCTCACCTTTGACGAAGCTGTGCCAGATGATGCGGTCATTCGTATTGTCATGGAAGATTCTGAAGTGCTGGGCACCATTAATGCGGGGATTAATGTTCCCTATCGGGTTTACGGGACCTATGCCAGTTTGAATAATGCAGAAGTTCCGCTGGGAACAGCCATTGTGAGGACGCCTAGTCGCGGTGATCGCTAGTCTGCGACGCAATAGTCATGCAAGACTATCAGGCCAGGGCCCGGCCTGGTGGTCTTGATGCCTACCCAGCCAGAAAGTGCGATCGCACCTATTGCACTCAAGGATTGCAGAACATGCAGTTGGCTGGACCCGTCGTTGCCTCTGCGGCGGGGTATATCTTTTCGGTCTGGCAACCCTGACACTGATACACCGTCGACAGGGTCAATAGTGTGGGGCTACCGCACTGGCGGCAAGGTAGCCCCGGCAACTGGCGGACCGCACTAAAACCTGGACAGTGACAGTCCGGACAACGCTGCTGAATGACCTCAATCAGTGCCTGTGTCGCTTCGGCAATCACCGCCATACGAGTGGGGTTATACAGAGCCCGCATATCCGTCTCCACATGGGCCTTGCCTGACTGCGCTAGGGTCGACGCCACGGCTTCGATCAGCGCTGCTTCAGTAGTAATGCCTTTTTTAATTGTGGTCGTCTGCTGCGGGGCTTTGCGGTCGGTGGCGGGCATAACGATAAGCCCGTGCTCGGGGAAGCCCACGGTTTCTGCAAACTTTAGGGCCGCTGCTGGGCTGCGAACGGTCTCGGCGCGAAAGTTGGTGTTGGTCGAGATGATTTCGCCAGTAATGTCTAAGTTGTGCTGACGGTCATAGAGTAGGACGAGTTCGCGATCGCAACCTACCCAGGGCATGTGTGGATGCGGTCCAAAACTGCCCTCGCTGGCAATCGCCAAATCGCCCCCGACGAGTGCCAGTGCGGCCTCTGCTTTGAGGCGAGCCGTCTTTTGCTGATTGTCGGGCCGCGGTACCTCTCGGGTAAAGGTTCCCAGCGCATCGGTATCAAAGTTAGGCGGCACCAGGGTTTTAACGCCCAGCGCCGCCTCCAGCAGTGGTGCAATGGCCTGCTCTTTTCGGTGCATTGTGGCAATAACAGCCGTGCGCCCTAAAAAAACTGCAGTATCTTTGGGCCATATTTTTATGGATGCAGTCATGGACAAACCGGCGGTATAGAAAGCTGGGTGAGTGATTCTGCAGTCCCTATCGCAACCTGTGAAAAGGTTGAGTCGGATTGCGAGTCACAGAGCGCTTTATGCCCGAGGAAATCGCCTACTTGTAGGCTCAAGCAAAATGACCAAAACTATAATACTGGTCATTTTCCATGATTTCTACCGGTTGCCTGCCCTCAGGTAGGGGCCTTAACAACATCTATCGCGGTTGCTAAAAAAGGTGGGCGATTGCCATCACGTCAGCACCCGTCGGGTCCGCAGAACTTATGAGCACTCAGGACCTCGGCGTTGCAAATGTACGCAATGCCAGAATAGTCATCGAAAAATCTAGCCGCAACCTCATCCGAGATTCGTACGGCCATGTCTCGACTCTCGGTAAGGACCTCAATTTTTATATTCGAGAATTCATCGGAAATGCTAGGACGACCGGATGAACGCACATTTCGACTTCCTTTACCACCGGCTTCCACGGCTGTGTATCCAGTGGCCCCAGCCTCATCAATGATCTTAACAATCCTCTTTAGCAACAACTTTTCTGTAACAATAACGAGTTTGCTAGCTGACTTAGCCATGGATTTACCTCCTAATGTGTAGACTCATTGAATGACATAGCAATTGAAGAAGACGGCGGCGCTGGGTGACATCTAACGCTAAGTTTGCTGGGAGTTGTACAACATCAGCAAACCAAAGTGGGTCAGCCACCGAGCGCTTGGGCCAGTCCAACAAAGAGCGGGATGCCGATAGCCAGTGCAATGGGTGTGCCCAGCGCAGTAGAAGAGCCGATGTAGGCAGAGGGGTTGGCTGACGGGATCCCGGCCCGTAGTGTTGGCGGACCTGAAATGTCGGAACTAGATGCGGCAATGACGGCTAAGAGTACAACACCGCCAAGGCTAAAGTTAGTGATAGCGTGGGCAACCATACCCAAACCAAAGGCAATAAGCCCGTGTAGCAGCGGTGCCATCAAGGCGTACAGTGCATACCACTGTCCCACTTTGCGTAGTTCGCCAAGCCGTGCAGTTGCTTCCATACCCATGACCAGCATCAGAATCGAAAGCAGGCCACGAAACGGGGGATTGAAGAAGCTCTCATAAACGCTTTCAGGCCGAGTGAGAATGCCTAGGGCCAGGCCCAGTAGCAGGGCCGATAGCGCCGATCCCTGCAGACTGTCTTTGACAATGGGCCAGATCTCCACCCGCTGATTGACCTTGCCTGACGATGCTTTGGCAGAGTCACTGGCCGTAGAGCGTGACGGTTCGGAATAGCCGCCACCTGACGGTACAGCCTGCTTCCGGAAAGAGGCTTCCTTGCTGAAATACTTTTCACGCTGCTTGCTGACGTGGATACTGGCCAGAACAATGGCTGTTACCAACGCTGGAATATCCATAAAGGGGTAGAGAGCAGCAGCCCAAGGCTCATAAAATATGTTCTCCGATTCTAGGATCGTCAAGCCTGCAGCCAGGGTAGAGCCACTCACGGCCCCAAACAAGCCCGCTGTTGCGATCGCATCAACTGTTCTCACTCCCGGCATTTTGGCTAATGTATAGCGCCCGATAAACACAATTAAAACTCCTGCCACCGTGGCAAATAGCGCGGGTAGCAGCATCTCTGATAGGTTAGAGTTGCGAATGGCAATGCCGCCGCTCAAGCCAACTTTAATGAGCAGCATAAAGACAATGAACTTGTAGACTGCATCTGGAATAGTCAGGCGACTGTTGACAGCGGCGACAACCATACCCCCAATCAGAAAACCCAGTGTTGGAGATTGCAGCTTGTCCACGAAGAGCGATAAGAAATCGGACAGAAAATCCATATTTTATTCCTCCTTGATTCAGTTGCATGGGAGCCCAACGGGTAAGTGTGGCTTCAAACCGTAGTTCCCTTTAGGAGCAATACTGGGTTGAAGCCAACGCCGACTCTTGAGGCACCAATGATGATTAAAATTTTTCGCTAGGTTGCCTTTGAGAACAAAATCAAAAAATGCAAAGCGTAATGTCTCCTCTGGAGACTGCGACAGCTATAGCCGTCGCCACAAAGACCTTTTTTGGGGTTTGTGCACGACGGCGGGCCACTTGGCCCCAATACTGGGCACTTGAGCGCCAGGATTGTCCTAAGCAAGGTGGCGAGAGCTATACCTGTTGTGTTGGTCCACGTATTAAGCATGAACTGGGGAGGCTCAGCCAAACCGTAGTCACCTCGAAATAACCGTCCTGGGCTCAGGGAAAAGCCAGAGGCCTCAGGATGGAAGAATTTAAAGACAAGAGCGAGAGGAAAGCGGGGGGCACAACGCACCCCCCAACAGAATCCACGAGGCAATAACTGCCTCTTCAGGGGTTAGGAGATTACTGCCTTGCCTATGGATGGATGGACGGTGTTACTCTTCTTGACCCGACTCGTTCTAATCAGACAAACGCCTTACAGAACAATAGGTCAAGAGAGTTGCAAATTTCAAATATAGCAACCGCCACAAAGGTTAGGACGTCA
>JBCBOC010000406.1:0-4514 GCA_039821475.1 Cyanobacteria bacterium J06632_22
CCCTGACCTCAACAAGATTGAAAACTGCTGGTCTTGGCTTAAAAGCCGTATCCGCAAGTGCCTCGACCAGTTCGACTCGCTACGAGAGGCCATCGAGCATATCCTCAAGCTCGCGTCCTAATCTATATGGCGACGGCTATATGTCTTAGAGCTCGAGTTCCTCGGAGGCCCAACCCGATTGACAAACCCACCTTGATAGCCCGACATCTCCAATCAAAAAGCCGCTGGATAAAACCCAGCGGCTTTTTCACTGCCTTCAAGCTTGGCCAGAAGGATCAGCCCGTCACGGACATTAGCGACCTAGCCGAAGCGACCCGAGACGTAATCGCGAGTGGTCTCTTCTTTGGGGTTGCTGAAGATAACTTGAGTATCGTTATACTCCACCAGATAGCCCATCTTGCCACCCTGTTCAGTCGCTTGGGCGTTGAAAAAGGCAGTCTTATCAGAAACACGCGAAGCCTGCTGCATGTTGTGCGTCACGATAATAATGGTGTAACGCTCCTTCAGATCGTGCATTAGCTCTTCCACCTTCAAGGTCGAAATCGGGTCGAGGGCCGAGCAGGGTTCGTCCATCAGGATCACCTCAGGCTCAACGGCAGTGGCACGTGCAATGCATAGCCGCTGCTGCTGACCACCGGACAGGCCTAGGCCGCTCTCCTTGAGTTTGTCCTTGACCTCATCCCACAGCGCCGCGCCGCGCAAAGAGCGCTCCACCAGCTCATCCATATCACCTTGGTAGCCGTTGATTCGAGCACCAAAGGCAATATTTTCGTAAATACTCTTGGGGAAAGGATTAGGCTTCTGGAAGACCTGACCGACCCGGCGACGTAGCTCAACGGGGTCCAACTTATTAATATTTTGCCCATCAAAAGTGATATTGCCCTCGACCCGGGCAATGGGAATCAGGTCATTCATGCGATTAAAGCAGCGCAGAACCGTACTTTTGCCGCAGCCAGACGGGCCAATAAACGCAACAATCTGATTTCTGGGAATGTCTAGGTAGACATCTTTAACCGCCAGGCTAGAGCCGTAGTAAACAGAAATTTTTTCTGCTTTTAGGGCAATGTCAGTGGTCGTTTTGGGACGTGTGTCTTGCATGGTTAGCTACCAGGTGTGTCTGGGTTATGAGTGACGTGTCAAAACTGTCGGTTCAGAAGCTGTCGGTTTAGAGGTTTGTCCGCTGGAAACGATTGCGAAAATAAACGGCAACCGCATTCATCAGCAGCAGCAAGATCATCAGCACAATGATGCCCGAGGCCGCAATGTGGTGGAACTCCTCTTGGGGTCGCCCTACCCAGTTGTAGATTTGAATCGGCAAAGCCGTAAACGGGCTACGCAGCCCCTCAACCGGGTTCATCGGGGGCAAGAAAGGAATAAAGGTTGCAGCACCAATCGCAATCAGCGGTGCGGTTTCCCCGATGGCCCGAGACAGTGCCAAGATAGTGCCCGTCAGGACCCCCGGTAACGCGGCAGGTAAGACATGGCTCCAAACCACCTGCCAGCGATTAGCCCCGAGGGCAAAACCTGCCAGCCGCATGCTAGTAGGAACCGTCCGCAAAGCTTCACGAGTGGCCACAATAATGACCGGCAAAATCAGCAGTACCAGGGTCAGCCCACCCGATAATACGCTACGGCCACCCGTAATGGGTTCGAGTACACGGGTAAACGCGGCCAACCCCAGAAGGCCATAAATAATTGAGGGCACCCCGGCCAGGTTGCTGATGTTGATTTCGACCAAACGGGTGAACCAGTTATCGTCGGCAAACTCTTCCAAGTAGATACCTGCGCCCACCCCAATGGGGAAAGACACGCAAATCACCACCGCCATAATCCAGATTGTGCCAACCAGTGCCGCCTTGATACCGGCTTGCTCTGGCTTTCTAGAGGGGAAGCTACTGACAAACTGCCAATCTAGCGTCCCTAATCCGTCAACGAGAATGGTCAGCAGTAACCACGCCAAGACCAGTACGGCCACGATGGTGGCACCCCAGGCAGCCGCCTTAAAGACCTTATCGACGTTGTAGCGACCCGACAAGTTTTGGCTAAATGCGCCAGTGCCAGGCGCTGGCGCATTTTGACCCCGAGCGCGATCCTGTAACTCCATCGTTCTATTGCTCCCTTTGCATCGATTAGTCGTACTTCTGGCGGAACCGGCGCACGAACCAGAAGCTGAAGATATTCAGCGCTAGCGTCATGAGAAATAGCGTCGTTCCAACCGCATATAGCGTCTTATAGGCAATCGTGCCGTAGGGCGCATCACCCTTTGTAATCTGAACGATGAAGGCGGTCATGGTCATAACCGGGACCTGCGGATCCAAGGTCAAGGTCGGATTGGCACCGGCTGCGAGTGTGACAATCATGGTCTCGCCCACGGCCCGCGAAATCGCCAAGATGAGCGACGCCACAATGCCGGACAGCGCTGCGGGCAGCACAACTGACGTCACCGTTTCGCGCTTGGTTGCACCAATTGCATAGGCCCCATCCCTGAGGCTGCGAGGCACAGAGTAAATCGCATCCTCACTCAAGGACGCAATCATGGGGGTAATCATGATGCCCAGTACAATGCCAGCACTCAAGGAATTGAAGCCCTGAATACCCGGCAGAAAAGACTGTAAAAATGGCGTCACAGTCAGCAGAGCAAAGTAGCCATAAACCACCGTGGGCACCCCGGCCAAAATCTCCAGCACAGGTTTGAGGACCTTCCGCACGCCAGGACTCGCATACTCGCTCAGACAGACGGCAGACAGCAGCCCCAACGGCAGCGCAACTAAGATAGAGATGACCGAGATCATCACCGTTGCACTAATCAGAACAAAGATACCGAACTCTTTACTGGCAAATAGCGGCGTCCACTTCGTATCCGTAAAAAAGTCCAATACGGTCGAGTCTTCGTAGCTGCCGAGTTCTTGGAAAAACGAAATCGTCTCGAAGATGAGTGTTGCGATAATGCCTATCGTAGTGATGATAGAAATTGCCGCAAATGCACCCGTGATTATCTTGACAATGAGTTGAATCAGCTTGGCCCGGTCACGGTTTGGTTTCCATGCACCTGGGGCAACATCAAGGGGGGCTTCAGCCGTCATCAGTAGGGTTCCTCAGCGGAGTTATTAAGAGCGGTTGGAGAGCCAGCTAGACCACACTCAAGCTACACAATGAGCTGCTTTTAATAGCTAACACAGCGAGCACGGGTCAGACATGACAACTCGCAAAGGGACAAACGGTTAAGCCGCCTGGGAGACAGATGGCATCTCCCAGGCGGCTCACTCATGGGAGATACCTATTGAGGATCTTTACCCAGCTTGCCTTCAGCAACACGTGCCTTTGACTCAGCTAGAACATCTTCGGGGAAAGGAATGTAACCCGCTTCACCAATGAGCCCAGCATTCGCTTCGTCAAGCTTGTAGTCTACGAATGCCGCAACCTGAGGCTTGGTATCGTAGGCTTCTTTCTTCACGTAGAAGAACAGCGGACGAGACATGGGGTTGTAGGACCCATCGGCAATTGCGTCGAACGTCGGCTCGATGCAAGTCCCGTCTTCGTTCTCGATGGCTACAGCCTTCAGAGAATCTTGGTTCTCTTCGTAGTAAGCGTAGCCGAAGTAGCCTAGGCCACCAGCATCGCCCTGTACACCCTGAACGATGACGTTGTCGTCTTCGCTAGCGGTGTAGTCGCCGCGGCTAGCGCCTTCTTCACCGTTGACTTCATCGGTGAAATAGTCGAACGTGCCAGAGTCAGTACCCGGGCCATAGAGGCTCAGAGGCTGATCAGGGAAGCTCGGATCAATCTGGCTCCAGTTGTCAACGCTGCCCTCAGAATCAGGGGACCACATGGTGGTGAGCTGATCAACGGTCAGACACTGAGCCCAGTCGTTCTCTGGGTTGGCAACAACCGTGATGCCGTCGTAAGCAACGGGAACTTCGATGAACTCGATGCCTGCTGCTTCGCAGGTTTCAATTTCTTCGTCCTTGATCTGACGAGACGCGTTGGAGATGTCAGTCTCGCCCGCGCAGAACTTTTTGAAGCCACCGCCGGAACCGGAAACGCCAACGGTAACGCGGCTGCCAGGGTTAGCCAACATGAACTCCTCTGCCATGGCTTCGGAGATGGGGAAGACGGTACTCGAACCGTCAATTAGGATGTCACCCTCAATACCAGCGCCGGCGTCAGCAGCGGCATCGCCAGCGGCGTCAGGGGCATCGGTAGTGGTCGTTGTACTGCTACCGCAGGCAGCCAAGCCAGCGACAAGCGCCAGCACAGAAACAGAGTAAGCAAAACGCATGGTGCGTGCCTTAGTTAACATAGGAATATCACTCCCTCACCGTGTAGTTAAGTCCTGACCATGTCCACCACCGATGCTGTCCTATAACAGGAGCGAAGGTTTCAACTTGGACATGGAGCATAGATGCTTTGAGCATTCTCACGGAAAGTTAGCGCCCGAAAGTAAAGGCTAGGTTAAGGAAAATTCAAAAAACCCTTTAAGCTAGCATGTTTGTTCGGGTTGGTATGTGATCTAG